>NZ_JBYTEM010000014.1:0-92248 GCF_058789735.1 Rhodanobacter sp. FW106-PBR-R2A-1-15
TCCGAGCACCTGGTCGTGGCTCCCGGCCAGGAGGCCCGCGGCATCCTCAACATGCCCGGCGGCCAGAGCGACCACCCGCTGTCACCGTATTTCGGCGCGGGCCACGCGGACTGGGTCGCCGGTCGGCCAACGCCGCTGCTGCAGGGACTGCCGCAGCACACGCTGGTGCTGCAACCGGCCGCACGCTGACGCGCCGACCGGCGTCGACCGATCGGCCGTCCATGCGGCATTCGGCCACACAAATCGCCGCCGGCGCAGCTGATCGAAATCAAAAGCACCGCCCTGATGGGCGCGCATGATCCCCGTCCACACGGCGGATTCATTAATGATCAACTGCGACACCGTCATCATTGGGGCTGGCCCGGTCGGCCTGTTCCAGGTTTTCGAGCTGGGCCTGCTGGGGCTGGATGCGCACGTGATCGATGCCGTACCGCATGCCGGCGGCCAGTGCGTCGAGCTGTATCCGGACAAGCCGATCTACGACATCCCGGCGCTGCCGGTGTGCAGCGGGCGCGAGCTGATCGAGCGCCTGCAGCAGCAGATCCGCCCGTTCGCGCCGCAGTTCCACCTGGGTCACACCGTCACCTCGCTGCAGCGCATGGACAACGGCCGCTTTCACCTGCAGACCAGTGGCGGCCTGGCCTTCGACGCCGGCGTGGTGATCATTGCCGGCGGCCTGGGCGCGTTCGCGCCGCGCACGCTGGACCTGCCGGAAGCCGCGCCGCTGGTGGGCCGCACGCTGCACTACAAGGTGACGCAGCCGGCGCTGTGCGACGACCAGGACATCGTGATCGCCGGCGGCGGCGACGCGGCGCTGGATTGGGCGCTGGCCCTGGTCGAGCGGGCGCGCAGCCTGGTGCTGGTGCACCGCTCGTCCAGCTTCCGCGCGGCACCGGCCAGCGTGGCGCGCATGCAGGCGCTGTGCGACGAGGGCCGCATGCAGTTCTGCGAAGGCGACATCGTCGGACTGGAGACGGCCGCTGGCGCGCTGTCGCAGGTGCGCGTGCGCACACGCAGCGGCATGGTCCAGCGCATCGAGGCGTCGCATCTGCTGGTGTTCTGGGGCCTGCATCCGGCGCTGGGGCCGATCGCCGACTGGGGACTGGCGCTGGAGCGCCAGCAGCTGGTCGTGGATCCGTCGACGCTGCAGACCTCCGTGCCCGGCATCTTCGCCGTAGGCGACATCAATACCTATCCCGGCAAGAAGAAGCTGATCCTGTCGGGTTTCCACGAAACCGCGCTGTGCGCGTTCGCCGCGCATGCGCACCTGCATCCTGGCGACAAGGTGAACCTGCAGTACACGACCACCAGCCCGGCACTGCAGCGGCGCCTGGGCGTGCGCGATGCCAAAGGCGCCGATGTCGTGGCACAACCGCCGTCAAGGGTCGAAGCCAGCGCGGCCTGACGCTCCACATCTTTTCGCATTCGCACCAAAACGCACACCGGGAGGTCCTCCCATGCACCGCTCCATCGAACCCACCGAACCGCGCTCGCCCGAGCGCCGGCAACTGCTGCGGCAGGCCGGCCAGCTCGCCATCGCCGGCAGCCTGTTGGCCGGCGGCGGCTGGGCGGTGCTCAAGCGCAAGCAGAACCTGTGGCAGGTGCGCCGCGAGCGCACGCTGATGCAGACCTCGGTGGCGGTGACCTGCCTGAGCGACGACGTGCAGGCGGCCGGCGAGGCGATCGAGGCGGCGTTCACGCGCATGGCCACCACGGCGACCGAGTTGACCCGCTTCGATCCGGCCAGCCCGCTGGCGCGGCTGAACCGCTACGGCCGGCTGGCGCTAGTGCCGTCGAACCTGCACGCGGTGTTGCGCGAGGCACTGGCGCTGTCGGCGCTCACCGGCGGCGCATTCGACGTCACCGTGCTGCCGGTGCTGCGCTACTTCGAGACGCTGCGCGGCGTCGACGGCACCGATGCGCGCGAGCAGCGCGTGGCCGAGGACCGCGACGCGCTGGTCGGCTACCGCGACCTCGTGCTGGACGCTCGCGGCGTGCGGCTGCTGCGGCCGGGCATGGCGATCACGCTGGACGGCATCGCCAAGGGCCACGTGGTCGACCAGGGCATCGCGGCGCTGCGCGGCGCCGGCATCGAGTACGGCCTGATCGACGCCGGCGGCGACATCCAGGCGATCAGCGGCAACGATCCCGGGCGGCACTGGAACGTGGGCATCGTCGACCCGCGCGACACGGGCCGGGTGGCGGCGGTGGTGCAGCTGCGCAACGCGGCGCTGTCCACCTCCGGCAACTACCGCGTGTTCTTCTCCAGCGACCGGCGCCTGTTCCACATCGTCAATCCGCGCACCGGCTGGTCGCCGCAGAGTTATTCCAGCGTAACCGTGGTGGCGCAGCGCTCGGTGCTGGCCGACGGCATGAGCACGGCGGCGTTCTCGCTGGAGCTGCCGCGGCTGTCCGCGCTGATGGCGGCACAGGACCACCAGTGGCTGGCGTTCTCGCGCAGCGGCGAGCAGCGCTGGCGCTCGCGCGAGCTGCCGCTGATCGCCGGCACGGCGGAGCTGGCCTGATGCGCGGCGCACGTCCACGCTCCCTCATCGCCAGACTGCTGCTCGCGCTGCTGTTGCTGGCGCCCGCCTCGGTGGCGCTGGCCAGCATCGACGCAAAGTATCCGCAGCTGCACCAGGTGTTCCCCGAGGCCGAACGCTACGGCGACATCGAGGGCACCCCGCCTGCGGCGGCCGTGTACCACGGCGACAAGGTGATCGGCTACGTGTTCGAGACGGTGATGGTGGCGCCGGTGCCGGCCTACTCCGGGGCGCCGATCAACATCCTGGTGTCGATCGGCACCGACGGCACCATCCGCGACGCCCGCGTGCTGGAACAGCACGAACCGATCCTGCTGGTCGGCATTCCGGTGCAGAGGCTGTACGACTTCGTGGCGCGCTACATCGGCCACCGCGTGGACGACAAGATCGTGGTCGGCGGCGGCGCCAGCGGCAGCGTGCGCATCGACGCGATCAGCAGCGCCACGGTGACCTCGATGGTGGCCAACGAGACGATCATGAACTCGGCGCTGAAGGTGGCCGCCTCGCGCAAGCTGATCGCCGGTGCGGCCGACACCGGCGCGGCCGCCGCGCAGGTGCGCGCCGACTACTTCGTGCCAGCCGACTGGCAGACGCTGACCGGCAACGGCACGATCGGCCACCTGCGGCTGGCGCGGCAGGCGATCGCCGACGCCTTCAAGGGCCAGCCGGAAAGCGGCCTGGTCGACGACCCCACCGCGCCGGCGCCCGGCCACGGCGCGGACACCTTCATCGACCTGTACTTCGCCGACGTCACCCCGCCCACGGTGGGCCGCAATCTGCTCGGTGAGGTGGCCCACGCCGACCTGATGAAGCAGCTCAAGCCCGGCGACTCGGCGATCGCGGTGATGGCCAACGGCATCTACTCGTTCAAGGGCGTGGGCTACGTGCGCGGCGGCATCTTCGACCGCGTGCACCTGCTGCAGGACGGCAAGCTGGTGCTGTTCAAGGACAGCGACCTGGTGCAGTTGAACGACACCCCGCTGCGCGGCAAGCCAGCCTTCGCCGAGCAGGCGATCTTCATCGTGCGCAACGGCGGCAGCGGCTTCGACGCCACCCGGCCGTGGACGCTGCAGCTGCTGGTGAACCGCCAGGTCGGCCCGCTGCAAAGCATCTACCACACCTTCACCCGCGACTACCGCATGCCGGCGGCCTACACCACACGCCCTGAAGCGGCGGCCGAGGCGGACGCCGACGCACTGCCGGCCGACGCGCCGCTGTGGCAGAAGGTATGGCAAGGGCGCCGGCTGGACATCGCGTTGCTGGTGGCGGGGCTCACCGTGCTCACGCTGATCCTGATGTTTCAGGACTGGATCGTGACGCGCCCGCACCTGCTCGAACGCCTGCGCGTGGGTTTCCTGATCTACACGCTGGTGTTCATCGGCTGGTATGGGCTGGCGCAGCTGTCGGTGGTGAACATCCTCACCTTCATCCAGGCGATGCTGCACGGCTTCCACTGGTCCACCTTCCTGATGGACCCGCTGGTGTTCATCCTGTGGGTGTTCGTGGCCGCCACCCTGCTGCTGCTCGGACGTGGCATCTACTGCGGCTGGCTGTGCCCGTTCGGCGCGCTGCAGGTGCTGGTGAACAAGCTGGCGCGCCGGCTGCACGTGCCGCAATTCGAGGTGCCGCAGTACCTGCACGAACGGCTGTGGGCAATCAAGTACATCGTGCTGCTGGTGCTGTTCGGGATGTCGCTGCAGTCGCTCAACATGGCCGAGCGCTACGCCGAGATCGAGCCGTTCAAGACCGCCATCACCCTGCACTTCGCCCGCTCCTGGAGCTACGTGCTCTACGCGCTGGCGCTGGTGGTGGTGGCGGCATTCAACAACAAGTTCTACTGCCGCTACGTGTGCCCGCTGGGCGCCGGGCTGGCGGTGTCCGGCCGCTTCCACCTGTTCGAATGGCTGCGCCGTCGCAAGGAATGCGGCCGCCCCTGCCAGATCTGCGCCAACGAGTGCGAAGTGAAGGCGATCAACGCGATCGGCCAGATCAACTTCAACGAATGCCACTACTGCCTGGACTGCCAGGTCACCTACGCCAACGACCAGAAATGCCCGCCGCTGGTGGAACGCCGCAAGAAGCGTGAACGCGCCGCGCGACCGCTGCCCACCCCGGTGTTGACGATCACCCCGGCCGCCACGCCGGAAACCAACGAGCCGGCGAAGGTCGCCGACTGACCCACCACAATCAGAATGGACGAATGCCATGCACGACGAATCGAGCAACCAACCCGGCCAGTCCGGTCAGTCCGCGGAACCGGGCAACCCCGCGCGCCGCAACTTCATGAAGACCAGCGCGCTGGCCGGCCTCGCCGGCGCGGCGGGACTGGCGCTGGCAGGCTGCGGCAGGAAGGGTGACCCGGCCGGCGCGACAGTCGCCGGCGCCGCCGCCGAACCGGCCAAGGCGACCTCGGCCACCGGCGAACTCTCCGACCACGTGCTGCCCGGCCAGCTCGACGAGTACTACGGTTTCTGGAGCGGCGGCCAGTCCGGCGAGGTGCGCCTGCTCGGCTTGCCTTCGATGCGCGAGCTGATGCGCATCCCGGTGTTCAACCCCGACTTCACCATCGGTTGGGGCATCACCAACGAGAGCAAGCGCGTGCTCGGGCCAAACTTCCCGCCCGGCGGTGACTGCCACCACCCGCACATGAGCCAGACCGACGGCCACTACGACGGTCGCTACATCTTCATCAACGACAAGGCGCACACCCGCGTCGCGCGCATCCGCTGCGACGTGATGCGCACCGACCGCATCACCGACGTGCCGAACGTGCAGGCGATCCACGGCCTGCGCGTACAGCGCGCGCCGCGCACCGGCTACGTGTTCGCCAACGCCGAATTCCTGGTCCCGGCACCGAACGACGGCCGCGACCTGGACGATCCGAACAAGTACCAGACCATGTTCACCGCCATCGACGGCGACACCATGGAAGTCACCTGGCAGGTGCTGGTGGACGGCAACCTGGACAACACCGAAGCCGACTACGCCGGCAAGTACGCCATCTCCACCTGCTACAACAGCGAAAAGGCCGTGGACCTGCCCGGCACGATGCAGGCCGAGCGCGACTGGGTGGTGGTGTTCAACATCGCGCGCATCGAGGAGGCGGTGAAGAAAGGCGAGTTCAAGACCATCGGCAGCTCCAAGGTGCCGGTGCTGGACGGCCGCCACGGCTCGTCGTTCACGCTGTACATCCCGATTCCGAAGAGCCCGCATGGCATCAACGCCAGCCCCGACGGCAAGTACGTGGTGGCCAACGGCAAGCTCTCGCCCACCGTCACCGTGATGGAATGGAGCCGCATCGACGACTGGTTCGCCGGCAAGCTGAAGGACCCGCGTGACACGGTGGTAGCCGAACCCGAGTTGGGCCTGGGCCCGTTGCACACCGCCTACGACGGCCGCGGCAACGGCTACACCACCCTGTTCATCGACAGCCAGATCGCCAAGTGGAACATCGCCGACGCGATCGCTGCCCACGGCGGCAAGAAGGTGAACTACCTGCGCCAGAAGCTCGACGTGGCCTACCAGCCCGGCCATTGCCATACCTCGATGGGCGAGACGCGCGACGCCGATGGCAAGTGGCTGATCTCGCTGAACAAGTTCTCCAAGGACCGCTTCCTGCCCACCGGCCCGCTGCACCCGGACAACGACCAGCTGATCGACATCTCCGGCGAGACCATGAAGCTGGTCGCCGACGGCCCGGTCTACGCCGAGCCGCACGACGCGACCCTGCTGCACCGCCGGGTGCTGGCCGACAAGGTCAAGAAGAGCTGGGATCGCGACGACCCGTTCTTCGCCGAGACGGTGGCGATGGCCAAGCGCCACGGCATCAACGTGCTGACCGACAGCAAGGTCATCCGCGAGGGCAGCAAGGTGTTCGTGTACATGACCTCGGCTGCGCCGCTCTTCGGCCTGGGCAGCTTCAAGGTGAAGAAGGGCGACGAGGTGACCGTGGTGGTGACCAACATCGACGCAGTGGAGGACGTGAGCCACGGCTTCTGCATCGCCAACTACGGCATCAACATGGAGATCAGCCCCGGCGCCACCGCCTCGGCCACCTTCACCGCCGACAAGGCGGGGGTGTTCTGGTACTACTGCACGTTCTTCTGCCATGCGATGCACATGGAGATGAGCGGGCGGATGCTGGTGGAGGCCTGAGCCGTGCCGTGCCGTCGCGCATCCCGCGGCGGCACGGCCGGATCGTCCGGTGCCATGCATACGCTTCGCCGCCTCGCCATCCTGCTCCTGCTCGCGCTGCCGGCGCTGTCGGCGCATGCGCGCGAGACGCTGGAACAGGTCGTGGCCGCGGCGCCGCCCGGCACCGCGGTCAATGTGCCGGCCGGCGTGCATGCGGTGCACCTGCGGCTGGACAAACCCATCACGCTGATCGGCGAGCCCGGCGCGATTCTCGACGGCGGCGGCAGCGGCGACGTCGTGCGCATCGGCGCGTCGAACGTCACCGTGCGCGGCCTGACCGTGCGCCGCAGCGGCACCGACCTCACCGCAATGAACGCGGGCATCTTCGTCGAGCGCCAGGCGCGCGAGGTCACGCTCGAGGGCAACCGCATCGAGGAAAGCCTGTTCGGCATCTACCTCGACGGCGCGGCCAACGTGCGCGTCGCGCACAACGTGGTCCGCGGCATGCGCTCGCTGCGCGTGGCCGACCGCGGCGATGGCATCCACTTGTGGAACGACACCGGCTGCACCATCGAGGGTAACGACGTGGCCGATTCGCGCGACGGCATCTACGTCTACGTCAGCCCGCACAACACCATTGCGCACAACGTGGTGCACGATGTGCGCTACGGCATCCACTACATGTACTCCCAGGACAACCTGCTGCTGGACAACGTCAGCCGCGGCAACCTGGCCGGCTATGCGCTGATGTCCTCGCACCACCTGAAGGTGATCGGCAACAGCTCCGAAGACGAGAAGTCCTACGGCTTCCTGCTCAACTACATCGCGCACAGCGAGATCGCCGGCAACCGCGTGCACCGCATCAGCGGCCAGAGCGACGACGCCGGCGGCACCGTCGAAGGCACCGAGGGCAAGGGCCTGTTCGTCTACCTGTCGCAGTTCAACGACCTCCACGACAACCTCGTCACCGACTCGCAGATCGGCATCCACGTGACCGCCGGCTCGGAGAACAACCGCCTGTGGAGCAACCGCTTCATGGACAACCGCATCCAGGTGAAATACGTGCAGAACCTCGCCCAGGAATGGTCGGCGCACGGTCGCGGCAATTTCTGGAGCGATTACCTCGGCTGGGACCTGAACGCCGACGGCATCGGCGACGTGCCGTTCCGCCCCAACGACGGCGTCGACGTGCTGTTGTGGAAATACCCCACCGCACGCAACCTGATGTCCAGCCCCGCGGTGCTGCTGCTGCGCTACGTGCAGCGCGCGTTCCCGGTGTTCACGCCGCCGTCGGTACAGGACAGCCACCCGCTGATGAAGGCCCCAACTCCCCTCCGGTCCGACCATGAACCACGCGATTGAATTCGAGGCACTGACCAAACGCTACGGCGCGCTCGCCGCGCTCGACGGCGTCAGCGCCTGCGTACCGCGCGGCCAGGTGATCGGCCTGCTCGGTCACAACGGCGCCGGCAAGTCCACGCTGATCAAACTCATTCTTGGCCTGATCGCGCCCAGCGGTGGCCGCCTCGAAGTGCTCGGCCAGTCGCCGTGGCGCGCGTACGCGCTGCGCCGGCGCATCGGCTACCTGCCCGAGAGCGCCACCTTCTACGCCAGCCTGAGCGGGCGCGAGCTGCTCGACTACCTGGCCCGGCTGAAGCAGGCGCCGCGCAGCCAGGTATCGGCGCTGCTGGAGCGCGTCGGCCTGGCGCACGCCGCCGACCGGCGCATCGGCACCTACTCCAAGGGCATGCGTCAGCGCCTCGGCCTGGCCCAGACGCTGCTGGGTTCGCCGGAACTGGTGCTGCTGGACGAACCGACCACCGGGCTCGACCCGCAGGCCTCGCGCGAGCTGTACCGCATCGTCGGCGAGCTGCGCGCGGACGGGCGCAGCGTGCTGCTCTCCTCGCACCTGCTGGCCGAGCTGGAGCCGCACATCGACGGTGCGCTGATCCTGCGCCAGGGCAGGTTGCTTGCGGCCGGCAGCCTGCATGCGCTGGGCGAGCAGGCCGCGCTGCCGGCGCAGGTGCTGGTGCGTCCGCGCGAGCAGGCGATGCCCGAACTGATTGCGCGCCTCGAAACGGGCGGCCTGTCGGCGCAGCCGCGTCCCGATGGCCAGCTGGAACTGCAGGTGCCTCGCGCCAGCAAACTGCACATGCTGCGCGAATTGCTGGCCGATCCCGCGATCGTCGACCTCGACGTACGCGAACCCACCCTGGCGCAGCTCTACGACTGGCTCGGCGCCGGTCCGCAATCCAGCGCAAAGGTGGCCGCATGAACCCGATCCTCACCGTCGCCGCCAAGGAGTTCCGCGACGACTTCCGCAACCGCTGGACGGTCGCATTGACCATCCTGTTCGCGCTGCTGGCATTGGGCATCGCCTGGTTCGGCAGCGCCGCGGCCGGGCGCGTGGGCTTCACCTCGTTCGACGCCACGCTGGCCAGCCTGACCACGCTGGGCGCGTTCGTGATCCCGCTGATCGGCCTGCTGATCGCCTACGACACCATCGTCGGCGAACGCGACGACGGCACCCTGCTGCTGATGCTCAGCTACCCGCTGGCGCGCGGCCAGCTGGTGGCCGGCAAGTTCCTCGGCCACTGCGGCGCGCTGGCTGCCGCCACGCTGGCCGGCTTCGGGCTGGCGGTGGCGATCATGCAGTGGATGCAGCCGCCCGCGCAGACGCTGCAGGCGTGGCTGCACATCGGCCGCTTCATCCTCAGCGCCTCGCTGCTGGGTGCCTGCTTCGTCGGGCTGGCCTGCCTGATCAGCGTGCAGACCGCCGACAAGTCGCGCGCCGCCGGCCTGGCGCTGATCGGCTGGCTGCTCAGCGTGGTGCTGTTCGACCTCGCACTGCTGGCGCTGCTGGTGGTCAGCGGCGGCAATCCGCTGGAGCGGGCGGTGTATCCGTACCTGCTGCTGCTCAACCCGGTCGACGTGTTCCGGCTGGTCAACCTCACCGCGCTGGGCGACGGCGCCGGCAACGACCTACTCACCGGCATGACCGCCCACCACAGCTACCCGCCGCTGCTGCTGGGCCTGGTGATGCTGGTCTGGGCGGTGCTGCCGTTCACGTGGGCGATGCTCGCGTTCCGGCGCAAGGAAGTCTGAGGATAACCGCATGCGCATCCGCCCCACGCTCCGCTCCGTCCGCCCGGCCGTGCTGGCCCTTGCGCTGGCCCTGCTCGCCGGCTGCGGCGGCGGCCACGCACCCCCACAGCACGCGGTCGACACCCATCCGGACGACGCCTGCGCCGTGTGCGGCATGTACCTGGATGGTTCGCCGGGCCCGCGCGCGGAAGCGTGGGTGAGCGGACGCACCAAGCCGCTGGTGTTCGACTCCACCCGCGACTTCTTCGCCTACGTGCTGCAGCCGGAAAACCAGTCCGCGCTGCAGGAACTGTACGTGCAGGACAGCGCCCACCTCGACTGGCAGCAGCCCAGCCACGCCGCGGTCAGCTTCATCGACGCGCGCCGCGCCTTCTACGTGGCGTGGCAGCCGCTGCCCGGTTCGATGGGACCGACCCTGGCGCCGTTCGCTACCGGCGCGGCGGCGGAAGCCTTCGTGCACGAACACGGCGGGGCCGTGCTCGGCTTCGACGAGGTCACCCCCGCCATGGTGGCCGCGCTGGATTACCGCTGCCCCGGCCAGGCCGCCGGCAGTCTCGGCCCGCAACAATGCCTGGCTCCGCCGGCGCCGTCCCTCGGCCTGTCGGCCCATCCGCAACCAGCGTTTCCTCCGGCGCCGCAACCGCAGCCGGCTCATCCACACCCACATCCGTAACGGGAATCCGGAACATGCTCGGACTGAACAGTTTTTCGCATTGGATCGTGCTGCTCGTACTGGTACTGCTGGTGTTCGGCACCGGCAAGCTGCGCAACGTCGGCCGCGACCTCGGCGGTGCCATCGGCGATTTCCGCAAGGGACTCAAGAACGGCCAGCCGGACGAGACCGTGCCGCAGGCGGTGCGGCTGGATGTCGATGGCGAACAACGACACTGATGCGCTGATTTGCCTGGTGCGGGCACCGCAACGGCGGTCGGCAATCGCCGGTTGAAACGTCATCGCCCGGTCAGGTCCCGGCCAACAGCCGCTCGCACACCGCCCGATACACCGCCGGCAGCTTCTCCAGCTCCGCCACATCCACGCACTCGTCCACCTTGTGGATGGTCGCGTTGACCGGGCCGAGCTCTACCACCTCAGCACCCAGCGGCGCGATGAAGCGGCCGTCGGAGGTGCCGCCGCCGGTGCTTTGCTCGGGGTCGATGCCGCACAGGTCGCGGCAGACGGCCACCACGGTTTCACGCAGGATGCCGCCGGGCGGGGTGAGGAACGGTTCGCCGGAGAGGTTCCAGTCCAGCGTGAAGTCCAGGCCGTGTCGCTGCAGGATCGCCTCGGCGCGCGCGCGCAGGTCGTCGGCGCGGCTGGCGGTGCAGTAGCGGAAGTTGACCAGTGCGACGAGCTCGCCGGGGATCACGTTGTTCGCGCCGGTGCCGGCGTTGAGATTGGAAACCTGGAACGAGGTGGGCGGAAAGTCGGCGTTGCCGTTGTCCCAGCGCGTGGCGGCCAGTTCGGCCAGCGCGGGGGCGAACGCGTGGATCGGGTTCAACGCCTTCTCCGGATAGGCCACGTGGCCCTGCACGCCACGCACGCTGAGCGTGCCGGAAAGCGAGCCACGGCGGCCCACGCGGATCAGGTCGCCGAGCCGTTCCCTCGCCGACGGCTCGCCGACCACGCACCAGTCGATCCGCTCGCCGGTGGCGCGGAAGCGTTCCGCCACCTTGCGCACGCCGTCGAGATTGGTCGGACCTTCCTCGTCGCTGGTCAGCAGCAAGCCGACCCGGCCGCGATGATCCGGATGCGTCGCCACGAACTGCTCCAGCGCCACTACCATCGCCGCTACCGAACCCTTCATGTCAGCCGCACCACGGCCGTATAGACGGCCATCGCGAACGACCGGCTCGAACGGCGGGCTTTGCCATGCCGCCTCCGGGCCGCTCGGCACCACATCCGTATGACCGAGGAAGATCAGCGTGGGATCACCCGTGCCGTGCGTCGCCCACAGGTTGTCCACATCCCCGTAGCGCAAATGCTCGACGACAAAGCTGGCATGTGCCAGTCGTTCGCCGATCAAAGGCAGACAACCGGCATCGTCAGGCGTCACCGAGCGGCGGCGGATCAGGTCACGGGTGAGTTCGAGGACATCGGACATGGGGTTCATGGAACAGGCAGCAGGCATCGGTGCAGCATAGCAAGCGCACCACGCGGCAGCGCCTTCAGTGGTCGCCTTCCGCGTCACTCTGACCCAGATAGAGCAGCGCCGCCAGCAGCATCACCACGAAGCGGAAGGCGCTGGCCATGCCGTTCCACTGCGTGGACATCCACATGCCGAACCATTCGCCGCCGATCGCCATGAAGCCGCCCAGCCACAGCAGCACGCCTAGCGTGAGCCCGGCCACCGCAGGCCGCATGGCACGCTGGAACGTCGCCGCCGGCATACGATGCGCGCGCCACATGCGCCAGGCTCCGGTGCCGCACAGCACGGCGGCCAGCGTTTCGACGGCGATGATCAGCACGTAGGCCGCATGCTGCAGCAGCGGCGCACGGATCGCGCGGTAGTGGATGGCGGCGTCGGGAAAGATCGAGTCCATCGCCAGCACGTGCTGCACGAAGGCGAGGTTGCTGCCGTAGTCGGTGAGGTTGCCGAACGCGACCAGCGCCAGCCACAGCGCGATCGTCGCCACCAGCGCGACTTTCGAGCAGCGCGCCGTCGGCATGTCAGCGCGCGAACAGTTTCTTGAAGCCGTTGTCGGTGAAGCCCACGCTCACCGTACCGTCCGGCTGCACTACCACCGGGCGGCGGATCAGCGCGGGATACTCCTTCAGCAGCAGCGTCCATTCCGGATCGCTGCCGGGGTTCTTGCGCTGTGGCAGCAGGTTGCGCCAGGTGGTGGAGGACTTGTTGACCAGCTTCTCCCAGCCGCCGAGCTGCGCCGCCCAGTCCTTCAGCGTTGCCGCCGGCACCGGGTTGGTGCGGTAGTCGACGAAATCGTGCGCCACCTCGAAGCGGGCCAGCCAGTTGCGCGCCTTGCGGCAGGTGTCGCAGGTGGGCAGTCCGTACAGAGTCGTCATCCCGGTTTCTCCTTCCTGTAGGAGCCCGCTCGCGGGCGATGCTCTTGTTCTTGCGAATCCCGAATCCCGCCAAAGGCATCGCCCGCAAGCGGGCTCCTACACGGCGGCACGCAGCAGTTCGTTGATCGAGGTCTTGCCGCGGGTCTTCTCGTCCACCTGTTTGACGATGATCGCGGCGTACAGGCTGTGGCTGCCGTCCTTCGCCGGCAGGCTGCCGGCTACCACTACGCTGCCGGCGGGCACGCGGCCGTAGCCGACCTCGCCGGTAACGCGGTTGTAGATGCGGGTGGACTGGCCCAGGAACACGCCCATGCCGATCACGCTGCCCTTCTCCACCACCACGCCCTCGACCACTTCCGAGCGCGCGCCGATGAAGCAGCCATCCTCGATGATGGTGGGATTGGCCTGCAGCGGCTCCAGCACGCCGCCGATACCGACGCCGCCGGAAAGGTGCACGCCTGCGCCGATCTGCGCGCAGGAGCCGACCGTGGCCCAGGTGTCGACCATGCTGCCGGCGCCGACGAAGGCACCGATGTTGACGTAGCTGGGCATCAGCACCGCGTCCTTCGCGATGTGCGCGCCCCGGCGCACCAGCGCGCCGGGCACCACGCGTGCGCCGAGCTGCTGCAGTTCGCTGTCATTGCCGTGGGCGAAGCGCAGCGGCACCTTGTCGAAGGCCTGCGCAGCGCCGCCGTTCACCACGCGGTTGTCGTTGATGCGGAAGTACAGCAGCACCGCCTTCTTGAGCCACTGATTCACCGTCCAGCCGCCGTGGCCGTCCGGCTCGGCGACGCGGCGCTCGCCGGATTCGAGCAGGTCGAGTACCTGGTCGATGGTCGGCCGCAGATGGGTCTCGATCTCGGCCTGGGTGAGTGTGTTGCGGCGCTCGAAGGCATCGTCGATCAGGGTTTCGATGGCTTGCATGGGACTCGTTCGTCTGTGGCAGCCGCCGGATGCGGCGGGAGTATGTGTCGCGGCAATGGCGCCCCGGGCTGGATCCAGCCATCCGCGGCGGCAGGTTCCCCATTCTTCCACAGCCGGCCCGGAAGCTGTGAATCACGTTGCAATCGGCCCGACGCGAGACATGTTTTTCACCACTTCAAGACGACGGCTATGCCCATCATGCGCCGCGGCCCGCCAAGCATCCGCCGGGCGGGGTCCCTCCGCCAACCCGCCCTGGGGAATCGTGACATGCACGAACAGATCAACGAGGGTTCCATGGTTTTCGTCACCGACGGCAGCGATGGCATCGGTTCCGTCCGCGAGATCCGGCACGGCCTGCCCGAACTGCTCGTCTACATCGAGAACGCCGGCGACTTCGTGGTGCCGATGTCGGCCGTCAAGGCGGTCCACTCCGGCAAGGTCGTCCTCGACTTCGACCACCTCGACCTGCGCCTGCGCAACGCCATCCGCCATGCGCGCGACTCGGAGGATCCCACCTACACCCCGCCCTCGTCGGAGGATGAATAGGGAGTGTATCCGCCACCCGCCGCCGGCGGCAGGTGCGGGTTTGCCGATACGATAGGCGTTTTCGTGGAAGGCTTGCCCGCGCAACATGACCGACAAAGACGTAGACGGGCTCAACCGGCGACTCGATCGCTTCGAGCGAGAGCTGCCGCGGAGTGTCAGGCAAAGCCTGCGCTGGTTGCGCGGACCGTCGGCACGCTGGGTACGCATTCCCGCAGGGTTGCTGTTCATCGCGGGCGGCATCTTCAGCATCCTGCCGGTGCTGGGCTTCTGGATGCTGCCGCTCGGGCTGCTGCTGCTGGCGCAGGACCTGTCATTCCTGCGCCGCCCGATGCGGCGGGCTGTGCTGTGGATGGAACGCCGCTGGGCGCGATGGAAACGCCGGCATCAACGTGCAAGCGGGTAGTCACCGGGGCATGCTGCCCAATGAATATGGCCATACTCGGGGCGGGGTCAGTCGCCACCAGAAGCAGAAACGGCGCCAAGCCCGAAAGCCGCGCCGTTGCTGGATTCAAGGTGGTGGGCGGTACAAGGATCGAACTTGTGACCCCTACCATGTCAAGGTAGTGCTCTACCGCTGAGCTAACCGCCCGCTTCGCGCCGATGTACCGGCTACGCGAGCCGCGCAGTATACGGGAGCCGTCGGCGCCCGACAATATCCCGCGAGGGGCGACGCCACCGGCTCAGCGCAGGGCCTGTTCGCGCAGCTGGTGGATCTGGTCGCGCAGCCGGGCGGCATCCTCGAACTCGAGGTTCTGCGCGTGCTTGTACATCTGCGCCTCGAGCTTCCTGATCGCACCGGCCGCCTGCTGGGGACTGAGTCCGGCGTACTCGGCGGCAGGCTCGGCCACCGCGGCGCGACCGCGCGTCGAGGATTTGCCGCCGCGGCGGTTGCCCGCCTCGCTGCGCGCGCCTTCCATGATGTCGGCGATGCGGCGCACTACGGTTTTCGGGGTGATGCCATGCGCTTCGTTGAAGACAACCTGCTTCTCGCGGCGGCGGGCGGTCTCGTCCATCGCCGCCTGCATCGAGCGGGTGACGTTGTCGGCGTAGAGGATCGCCTTGCCGCGCACATTGCGGGCGGCGCGGCCGATGGTCTGGATCAGCGAACCGGTGGAACGCAGGAAGCCCTCCTTGTCGGCGTCAAGCACCGCCACCAGCGACACCTCGGGCATGTCCAGGCCCTCGCGCAGCAGGTTGATGCCGACCAGCACGTCGAACTCGCCCAGGCGCAGGTCGCGGATAATCTCGCTGCGCTCGACCGTCTCGATGTCCGAGTGCAGGTAGCGCACCTTCACGTCGTGCTCGGCCAGGTATTCGGTGAGGTTCTCGGCCATCCGCTTGGTCAGCGTGGTGACCAGCACGCGGTCGCCCATCGCCACGCGCTTGTGCACTTCGCTGAGCAGGTCGTCGACCTGGGTGCGCACCGGGCGCACTTCCACCTCGGGATCGACCAGGCCGGTCGGCCGCACCACCAGCTCGGTCACCGCATCGCCGGACTTGTGCAGTTCGTAGCCGCGTGGGGTGGCGGAGACATAGATCGCGCGCGGCACGCGCTCTTCCCATTCCTCGAAGCGCAGCGGCCGGTTGTCCATCGCCGACGGCAGGCGGAAGCCGAACTCCACCAGGGTTTCCTTGCGCGAGCGGTCGCCCTTGTACATCGCGCCGAGCTGCGGCACGGTCACGTGCGATTCGTCCACCACCAGCAGGCCGTCGGCCGGCAGGTAGTCGAACAGCGTGGGCGGCGGCTCGCCCGGCGCGCGCCTCGTCAGGTGGCGCGAGTAGTTCTCGATGCCCTGGCAGTAGCCGACCTCGGCCATCATCTCCAGGTCGAAGCGGGTGCGCTGCTCCAGCCGCTGCGCCTCGACCAGCTTGTTCTCCTTGTAGAGATATTCCAGGCGGTCCTTCAGCTCGAGCTTGATCGTCTCGATCGCGTTGAGCACGCTCTCGCGCGTCGAGGCGTAATGGGTGCGCGGATAGACGGTGTAGCGCTGCACCTTGCGGATCGTCTCGCCGGTCAACGGATCGAACAGCGCCATCTTCTCCACTTCACCGTCGAACAGCTCGATGCGCAACGCCTCGGTTTCGGACTCGGCGGGGAACACGTCGACGATCTCGCCACGCACGCGGTAGGTTCCGCGGCGCAATTCCGTCTCGTTGCGGGTGTATTGCAGCTCGGTCAACTGGTGGATCAGCTTGCGCTGGTCGATGCGCTCGCCAGTGGCCAGGATCAGCCGCAGGCTGAGGTAATCCTCCGGATTGCCCAGACCGTAGATCGCCGACACCGTGGCCACGATGATGGAATCGCGCCGCGACAGCAGCGCCTTGGTCGCCGACAGCCGCATCTGCTCGATGTGTTCGTTGATCGAGGCATCCTTCTCGATGAAGGTGTCCGACGCCACCACGTAGGCTTCCGGCTGGTAGTAGTCGTAATAGCTGACGAAGTACTCCACCGCGTTGTGCGGGAAGAATTCCCTGAACTCGCCGTACAGCTGCGCCGCCAGCGTCTTGTTCGGCGCCATCACGATGGTCGGGCGCTGCACCCGCTCGATCATGTTGGCGATGGTGTAGGTCTTGCCCGAGCCGGTCACGCCGAGCAGGGTCTGCGCGGCCAGACCGGCCTCGAAACCGTCGGCGAGCCGGGCGATCGCCTGCGGCTGGTCGCCGGCAGGCTGGTAGGGGGCGACGAGTTGGAAGCGGTCGGTCATCGGCTACAGATGTGGGTGCGACGGGCCATTTTAAATCGCCCCTGCTGACAGCACGCGTCAGCAGGGACCGACATGCGGATGGCGAGCGGACGGCTGTCCGGGCGAAAGCGGCGTCCTAGCATGAAGGTCCATGACCCCGCAGGAAGCGATGCCGTGTCGACTTCGAGGAATCCCGGCCTGTTGCGCAGGCAGCGCGGCGTGACCCTGATCGAGCAGATCATGGTGCTCGCCATCATCGCGGTGCTGCTTGGCATCGCCACGCCGCCCTTGCGGCAATTGCTGGGCCGCAACGCGCTGCGGGTGGCGCAGAACGACTTCATCGCCGCCCTGCACCACGCCCGCGAAGCCGCCGTCATGAGCGGCAAGCGCACGTTGTTCTGCCCCAGCCGGGACGGCAACCGCTGTAGCGGGGGCACCCAGTGGGAGCGCGGCTGGCTGCTCGGCCGCGACGGCGACGGCGACGACCAACCCGACGACCGCCCCCTGCACGTCGGCAGCGGCTACGACGGCAAGCTGATCATCCGCAGCAGCAGCGGCCGACAGCTGGTGCGCTTCCGCCCTGACGGCAGCGCCAGGGGCAGCAACATCACCCTGCTGTTCTGTCAGCCCTCCAACGCGAAGGACGCGCTCGCCGTGGCCGTCTCCATGGCCGGCCGCATCCGCGGCGCTCCAGCCAACGCTGGCCAGATCGCCAGCTGCGCCCAGCTGAACTGAATCGCGGCGGCGCCGCCCGCGCGGCGGCACGGCGTTCCCTTGACTCCAGTCAACACCGGCATGTACCGCTGCACCCATGCTAGGGTTCGATTCCCGAGGAGACACGGCCATGGGCAGATTGAGCGGCAAAGTGGCACTGGTGACCGGTGCCGCCGTGGGTATCGGGGCTGCCTGCGCGCGGCGGCTGCTGGAGGCGGGTGCGCGGGTGGCCCTGGTCGACCTGCACGACGAACCGGGGCAACGGCTGGCGGCGGAGTTCGGCGCCGATGCGCGCTACTTCCATGCCGACGTCTCGGTGGAAGCCGAGGTGGCCGCGGCGGTGGCTGGCACCGTGACCGCGTTTGGACGGCTGGACGTCCTCGTCAACAATGCCGGCATCGCCGGCGCGAACAAGCCGACCCACGAACTCACCGAGGCCGAATGGGACCGGGTGCAGTCGATCAACGTGAAGGGCGTGTTCTTCTGCACCAAGCACGCCATCGCGCCGTTGCGCGCTGCCGGCGGCGGCAGCATCATCAACCTGTCGTCGATCTACGGGCTGGTCGGCGCGGCCGATTCGCCGCCCTACCATGCGTCCAAGGGAGCGGTGCGGCTGATGAGCAAGACCGACGCCATGCTTTATGCGGTCGACCGCATCCGGGTCAACTCGGTGCACCCCGGCTTCATCCGCACGCCGATGGTGGAACAGCACCTGGCTGCGATGGGCGGCGACTCCGAGCAGCACCGCCGCGATACCGGCGCGCTGCATCCGCTGGGCCACCTGGGCGAGCCGGACGACATCGCCTGGGGCGTGGTGTATCTGGCTTCCGACGAATCGAAATTCGTGACCGGCAGCGAGCTGGTCATCGACGGCGGCTACACCTGCCGCTGATCACCCCGCGCAAGAGGAGTTCACCATGTTCAAGCATATCCTGCTGCCCACCGACGGTTCCGAACTATCCCTGCGTGCGGTCGACGCCGGCATCGAACTGGCCGCCAAGCTGGGCGCCAGCGTGTACGCGTTCCACGTCATCGCGCCGTTCCCCGCCTCGGTCTACTTTGCCGAGTTCGTCGTGGCCAACGAGCCGAACTACACCCGCGAGGCCATCACCAACGCCGAACATTATCTGGCCGACGTGCACCAACGTGCGCAGGCCGCCGGCGTTCCCAGCGATGGCAGCCACGAGATCGATGCACGCCCCTACTCGGCCATCGTCGGCGCTGCCCGCAAGCAGCAGTGCGACCTGATCGTGATGGCCTCGCACGGCTGGCGCGGTTTCGACCGCCTGCTGCTGGGCAGCGAGACGCACAAGGTGATCCTCAACGGCGACGTGCCGGTGCTGGTTTGGCGCTGACGCACCCCCGCCCATCGCACCTCGCCCGACGCGGGCTGCAGGCACACGCGTGAGCACCATCCGCTCGCCCCAGCCCGCCAGCCTGGCCGGGCTGGAGCCGGTCGAGGCCGCGCGCCGGCTGGCCGAACACGGACCAAACCTGCTGCCGGGCAGCGCGCCGCGCACGCTGTGGTCGATGGTCGCCGGCGTGCTGCTGGAGCCGATGTTCCTGATGCTGCTGGTGGCCGGCGGCCTGTACCTGGCGCTGGGCGACCGCGCCGAGGCGGCGTTCCTGCTGTCGTTCGTATTCGTGGTCATCGGCATCACGCTGGCGCAGGAGTACAAGACCCAGCGCGCGCTGGAGTCGCTGCGCGAGTTGTCCGCACCACGCGCGCTGGTGGTCCGCGGCGGCGAGGAGATCCGCGTGCCCGGCCGCGAGGTGGTGGTCGGCGACCTGCTGGTGCTGCACGAAGGCGATCGCATCGCCGCCGATGCCGTGCTGCTGGACGGCCACCTGGACGTCAACGAGTCGCTGCTCACCGGCGAGGCGGTGCCGGTCACCAAGCTGGCAGGCGAGGAGGCCGGACAGCTGTTCGCCAGCACCGTGGTGACCAAGGGCGTCGGCGTCGCCGAGGTTCATGCCATCGCCGGCGCCACCGCGGTCGGCCGCATCGGCCAGGCGCTGGCCGATACGGTCGAGCCGGTGTCCGGCCTGCAACTGGCCTCGCTCCGTCTGATCCGCAACCTTACCGTCGGCGGCCTGCTGCTGGCCACAGCCTACGCACTGCTCGGCTGGTTATGGGACGGCCATGGCCTGCTCGAGAGCGTACTGGCCGGCATCGCGCTGACCATGGCGATCCTGCCGGAGGAGATTCCGGTGATCCTCACCGTGTTCCTCGCGCTGGGCGCGTGGCGGATCTCGAAGCACAAGGTGCTGACCCGCCGCGTGCCGGCGGTGGAGGCGCTGGGCGCCATCTCGGTGCTGGCGGCCGACAAGACCGGCACGCTGACGCAGAATCGCATGCAGGTGGCCGAGCTGCGCCTGACCGACGACAGCGCGCACGGCGAAGGCGCTACCGAATTGCCCGAGCCGTTCCACGAACTGGTCGAGTTCGCCATGCTGGCCACGCCGGCCGACCCGTTCGACCCGATGGAGAAGGCGATCCAGCAGTTCGGCCTGCACTGGCTCACCGACACCGAGCACGTGCACGCCGAGTGGGCGCCCGAGTTCGAGTACGCGCTGTCGCCGGACATCCTGGCGATGACCCATGTGTTCCGTGGCGACGCGCGCCATGCGCACCTGCTGGCCACCAAGGGTGCGCCGGAGGCGGTGATCGACCTGTGCCACCTGCCCGATGCCGAGGCAGCGGCGATCCTACGCCAGGTGGAGGCGATGGCCGAACGCGGTCTGCGCGTGCTCGGCGTGGCTCGTGGCGAGTGGCAGGGCGCGGCGTGGCCGCGCAGCCAGCACGACTTCGACTTCCGCTTCCTCGGCCTGGTCGGTTTCGTCGACCCGCCGCGACCGGAGGTGCCGGCGGCGATCGCCGAGTGCCGCGGCGCCGGCGTGCGCGTCATCATGATGACCGGCGACCACCCTGCCACGGCGCGGGCGATCGCCCGCCAGGTGGGCTTGAGCGAACGTGCCGAGGTGATCACCGGCGCGGAGATGACCGCACTGGATGACGCCGCGCTGCGCGAACGGCTGCGCCATGTCGACCTGTGCGCGCGGCTCAAGCCCGAGCAGAAGCTGCGCTTGGTGCAACTGCTGCGCGAGGACGGCGAGGTGGTGGCGATGACCGGCGACGGCGTCAACGACGCGCCTGCGCTGAAGGCCGCCGACGTCGGCGTGGCGATGGGCGAGCGCGGCACCGACGTGGCGCGCGAGGCGGCCGCGCTGGTGCTGCTGGACGACAGCTTCGCCAGCATCGTCAGCGCGATCCGCCAGGGCCGGCGCATCTACGACAACATCACCAAGGCCACCCGCTTCGTGTTCGCCGTGCACATGCCGATCATCGCGCTGGCGCTGGTGCCCACCCTGCTGCACTGGCCGGTGCTGCTGATGCCAGTGCACATCGTGCTGCTGGAGCTACTGATCGACCCGGCCTGCTCGGTGGTGTACGAGGCCGACCCCGCCGCCGACGACATCATGCGGCGGCCGCCGCGCGCGCCGTCGGACTCGCCGTTCGCCGCCGCCAACCTGCGCCATGCAGTAATCCAGGGACTGGGCTTTGCCGCCATCCTGCTACTCGGCTACGGCCTGCTGCTCGGTCAAGGCCTGGATGCCGCGCAAAGCCGCAGCGCGGTGTTCATCGCGCTCGTGCTCGGCCTGTTCCTGCTGACCCTGGCCAACCGCGACCTGTCCCGTCCGGCGCTGGCCCGCCTGCCGGCGCGCAATCCCTGGCTGCCGCGGATGTTCGGCGCCGTGGCGCTGATGCTGGCGGCCGTGGTCGGGCTGCCGTTCCTGCGCGGCGTTATGGGGTTGGCGGTACCGGGCGCACTCGCGCTGCTCGCCACCATCGGCATGCTGGCCGTCGCCGTCGTCTGGCTGGAACTGCTGCGCCGCACGGCGCGCGGAACGGCACGGAAAGCCGCGGCGCGCTGAAGCGGCCGCGGCGCGCCGCCGGAGCGATTCCGCTCGCCATCGCGCCCATCCAGGCCGCCCGGCTCGCCGCGCCGCACGAGCATGCGGACCGCAGCGGCAGCGTGACCCGCTAGAAACCGACCACTGAAAAGCCGCGTCACTTCTGTTGACAACGGCTGCGATCTGCGTAAGCTAGTAATTAATTACTTACTTACCCGAGTCATGACCATGGACATCCAGCGCAAACACCTGCCTGCGGACGAACGCCGCGCGGTCACCATCGAGGCGGTCATCAAGCTGGCGGCCGAGCAGAACCCCAGCGACATCACCACCGCGGCGATCGCCACCTCGATGAAGCTGACCCAGGGCGCCCTGTTCCGCCATTTCCCGAGCAAGGACGCGATCTGGCAGGCGGTGATGGAATGGGTGGCCGACCATCTGCTGGCGCGGGTCGAGCGCGCGGCACGCGACGCTCCCGGCCCGCTGGCCGCGCTGGAGGCGATGTTCATGGCGCATATCGCGTTCGTCGCCGAGCACGCCGGCGTGCCGCGCATGCTGTTCGGCGAGCTGCAGCGGGCCGAGAACACCGCCGCCAAGCGGATGGTGCAGGCCATGATCCGTCGCTACGGCGAGCGCCTGCGCACGTTGATCGAGGAGGGCAAGGCTGCCGGCGAACTGGACCCGCAGCTGGACCCGACCGCGGCGGCCACGCTGTTCATCGGCAGTATCCAGGGCCTGGTTATGCAGGCGCTGCTGGCCGGCGATACCCGCCACATGCGCCAGGAAGCGGCGGGCGCGTTTGCGATCTACCGGCGCGGCATCGCGCGTGCCGCATGAAGCGCTTTCCATCCTGCCGCCGGGACACCCCGACGAACCGAGGACCATGAAGATGACCGCTCACCCGCAACGCAGCGTTTGGACCTGGCTGATGTCCCTGTTCGCCATCGGCTTCGGCCTGCTGACCCTCCGGGAAGGCGGCGCGGTGCTGTTTGTCGACGGCGCCGCGCGCCACGCCGCCGGCCACTACGTGCCGTTCGTGGTCTGGTTCAATTTCCTGGCTGGGTTCGCCTACGTCATCGCTGGCATCGGGCTGTGGCTGCGTCGGCGCTGGGCGGCACGGCTGGCGCTGGCCATCGCCGTCGCCACGGCGCTCGTGTTCCTCGCCTTCGCCATGCATGTGGCTCTGGGTGGCGCCTGGGAGCACCGCACGCCGATCGCCATGACCCTGCGCACGATGGTGTGGATGGGCATCGCGATCCTGGCCCGGCGCCTGGCAGCAACCGCTGCGCCGGCGACGCCCGCGCACTGAACACTCCCCTCTCAAGCGGAACCCCGTCGCGATGAAAATGCCGCCCCCCCCCACTGGAAAGACCCGCTGGATCGTGATCGCCGTCGTCGTGATCGCCATCGGTGGCGCACTGGCGTTCTGGCGGTTGCACGACCATGGCGACCAAAATGCGTTGCGCCTGTACGGCAACGTCGACATCCGCGAGGTGGAGCTGGCCTTTCGCCAGCCCGGCCGCCTGACCCACATGGCGTTCGACGAAGGCGACGCCGTCACCACCGGCGCAGTCATGGCGCAGCTCGACGCCACGCCGTACCGCGAGAAGCTGGCGGCGGCCGAAGCCGAGCTCCAGGCGGCGCAGGCGCAGCTGAACAAGCTGCACAGCGGCAACCGCCCGCAGGAAATCGCCCAGGCCCGCGAGCAGGTGCGCCAGGCGCAGGCAAGCGCCAACGAGGCCGCGCGCAACTTCGAGCGCCAGAACACCCTGCTCGCATCGGGCGCCAGCAGTCAGCGCCTGGTCGACGCCGCGCGCGCCGCCCGCGACCAGTCCGCCGCCAACCTGGCCGCGGCGCAGGCATCGCTGTCGCTGGCCACCGCCGGCTTCCGCCGCGAGGACATCGCCGCCGGCCAGGCGCGCGTTGCCGCGGCCGAGGCCGCGCTGACCCAGGCGCGCACCGCGGTGGCCGACACGACGCTGATCGCTCCCAGCGACGGCATCGTGATCGCCCGCGTGCGCGAACCGGGCAGCATGGTGGCGAACAGCACGCCGGTGTACAGCCTGAGCCTGCGCGATCCGGTGTACCTGCGGGCGTATGTCGGCGAGGCGGAGCTGGGCCGCATCGCACCGGGCACCAAGGTACGCATCCATACCGATTCCTCCACCACCGTCTATCACGGCCAGATCGGCTTCATCTCGCCGCGCGCGGAATTCACGCCGAAGACGGTGGAGACTACCGACCTGCGAACCGACCTGGTCTACCGCCTGCGCGTGGTGGTGTCCGACGCCGACCAGGGCCTGCGCCAGGGCATGCCGGTGACGGTCGACGTCGACACCACTGGCGCGGCCGGCAAACCCGCGCGTGGAAGCTGAGATGAGCCCGCAGCCAGCCAGCGATACTTCGCGCCAGCATGGCGACGCCGCCGCCGTGGTGCTCGACCATGTCGGCAAGCGCTTCGGCGAGGTCCGCGCGCTGCGCGAGCTCAGTGCAACGATCCGCTATGGCCGCCTCACTGGCCTGGTCGGCCCCGACGGCGCCGGCAAGACCACGCTGATGCGGATCATGACCGGGCTGCTCGTACCCCATGCCGGCAGCGTCACCCTGGCCGGCTTCGACGTGGTCAAGGACAACGACGCCATCCACGTCGCCAGCGGCTACATGCCGCAGCGCTTCGGCCTGTACGAAGACCTGTCGGTGATGGAGAACATGCACCTGTACGCGCAGTTGCGCGGCATGGACGCGGAGCGCAACGCCGAGCTGTTCGCCGAGCTGCTCGACTTCACCCGGCTCGGGCCCTTCACCAAACGCCTGGCCGGCAAGCTCTCCGGCGGCATGAAGCAGAAGCTCGGTCTGGCCTGTGCGCTGATGGCGCGGCCCAAGGTGCTGCTGCTGGACGAGCCCGGGGTGGGCGTCGACCCGGTTAGCCGCCAGGACCTGTGGCGCATGGTGCAGGCGCTGACCGACGAGGGCATGGCCGTGGTCTGGTCGACCGCCTATCTGGACGAGGCCGAGCGCTGCGAGAGCGTGCTGCTGCTGAATCAGGGGCAGCTGCTGTTCGATGGCCCGCCGCAGCAACTCACTACGCAGCTCGAAGGCCGCAGCTTCCGCCTCGAAAACGTCGGCGCCGAGCGCCGGGCGGTGCTGACCGAAGCGCTCGACCTGCCCAGCGTGAGCGATGGCGTGATCCAGGGCGCCGGCGTGCGCGTGGTGCTGCGCGCGGGCGCCGGCACGGAGCAGATCCAGTCGCTGGCCGATCGGGCGCGGGTAGAGCTGGCGCCGGTGCCGGCACGCTTCGAGGACGCCTTCATCGACCTGCTCGGCGGCGGCCCCGGTGGCACCTCGACCCTGGCCGAACGCCTGCCGCCGGTCGAACTGGGCTCCGACATTGCCGTGTCCTGCCGCAATCTCACCAAGCGCTTCGGTGCCTTCACCGCGACCGACAGCGTCAGCTTCGAAGTGCACAAGGGCGAAATCTTCGGCCTGCTCGGCCCCAACGGCGCCGGCAAGTCGACCACCTTCAAGATGCTCTGCGGCCTGCTCAAGCCGACCGCGGGCGAGGCGCATGTGGTGGGCCTCGACCTGCGCCGCGCCACCGGCGCGGCCAAGAGCCAGCTGGGCTACATGGCGCAGAAATTCTCACTCTACGGCCTGCTCTCGGTGCGGCAGAACCTGGAGTTCTCGGCCGGGGTTTATCAACTGGAAGGCAACACGCGACGCGAGCGCATCGAGGAGATGATCGCGACCTTCGACCTGGGCGACTGGTTGCCCGCCACGCCCGATTCCCTTCCGCTCGGGCACAAGCAGCGCCTGGCACTGGCCTGCTCCCTCATGCACAGGCCGCCCGTGCTGTTCCTGGACGAACCCACCTCGGGCGTGGACCCGATCACCCGGCGCGAGTTCTGGACCCACATCAACGGGCTGGCGCGCAAGGGCGTGACCATCATGGTCACCACCCACTTCATGGACGAGGCCGAATACTGCGATCGGGTCGCCATGCTCTCGCAGGCGCGACTGATCGCGCTGGACACGCCCGATGCGCTCAAGCGCATGGCCGCCAGCCCACAACGGCCCGATCCGACCATGGAGGACGCCTTCATCCACCTGGTGGAATCCACCGAGCGCGAAGCGGAGGCTGCCGCATGAACGCCGCCGCAAAGCGCAACGACCGGAATGGCGCGATGCCGGCCGGGTTGCGTCGTTTCGACCTGCACCGCCTGATGGCGCTGGTGGCCAAGGAAAGCCACCAGGCCCTGCGCGACCCGTCGACGCTGCTGATCGCGTTCGTGTTGCCGGTGGTGCTGCTGTTCCTGTTTGCCTATGCGGTGTCGCTGGATGCCAAGGAGGTCCGCATCGGTGTGGTGCTGGAATCGCCCGGCGCGTCCGCCCAGTCCCTGGCCGCCGCTTTCACCGGCACCCGTTTCCTCGATGCGCGCGTCGTGCAGGACCGGCGCGAAGTAGCCGACCAGCTGGTCTCCGGCGACCTGCGCGGCTACGTGGTGATCCCGCAGGATTTCGAGCAGCGCCTGGCCCGGCGCGGCAGCGAGCCGCTGGTGCAGATCATCACCGACGGCTCCTACCCCAATACCGCCAACTACGTCGAGAACTACGCCCGCGGCGTGGTGCAGACCTGGCGCGCCGGGCTCGGCGCCGCATCGCCCGTGCAGGCCGTGGTGCTGGAGCCGCGCTACTGGTTCAACCCCGAACTGGAGAGCCGCCGCGCGCTGATCCCTGGCGCCATCGCCATCGTCATGACCATCATCGGCACCATGCTCACCGCGCTGGTGGTGGCACGCGAATGGGAGCGCGGCACGATGGAGGCGGTGCTCTCCACGCCCGCCTCGGTGGCCGAGATCCTGATCGGCAAGCTGCTGCCCTATTTCGTGCTCGGCATGCTGTCCACGCTGGGCGCCGCGGCGCTGGCCGTGTTCGTGTTCGGCGTGCCGCTGCACGGCTCACTGGCGGCATTGCTGCTGTTGTCGGCGGTGTTCATGGTGCCAGCGCTGGGTCAGGGCCTGCTGATCTCGTCGTTGGCACGCAACCAGTTCCTGGCAGCACAGATAGCACTGTTCACCGGCTTCCTGCCGGCCTTCATGCTGTCGGGTTTTTTATACGAGATCGACGCCATGCCGGCGCCGATCCGCGCCATAACGAGGCTGATCCCGGCGCGCTATTTCGTCGAATCGCTGAAGACGGTGTTCCTGGCCGGCGACATCTGGGCGGTATTCGTGCCCAACCTGCTGGCGATGACGGCCATCGGCGCGGTGTTCTTCGTGCTGGCCAAGCGCGCCACGCGCAAGAACCTGGAGTAGCGCCCATGTCCGGCTCCCTGCTCAGCTTCACCCGCCTGCGCGCGCAGTTCGTCAAGGAAGTCCTGAGCATCCTGCGCGACCCGCGCAGTCGCATGGTGGTGTTCGTGCCGCCGATCCTGCAGCTGCTGGTCTTTGCGTTCGCCGCCACGCTCGAGGTGCGCAACGTCGATATCGCCGTGTACAACCAGGACGCGGGTCGCTGGTCGTACGAGCTGGTGCAGCGGCTGGACAGCGCCCATTTCATCACCCGCGTCCGGCACGTGGACAGCGAGCGGCAGCTGCGCCAACTGATCGACCGCGGCGAGGTCATCGCGGCGCTGGCCATTCCGGCGGATTTCTCGCGGGTGATCGCCGCCGGAGGCAGCGGCCGCGCGCAGGTGCTGGTCGATGGCCGGCGCAGCAACTCCGGCCAGATCACCGTCGCCTATCTCTCGACCATTGCCGCCGAGGTCGGCGCCTTGGTCGTGCCGGGCGCGCAGGCGCCGAACCCGGTGGTCGTGCGCCACTGGTTCAACCCGAACCTGGTCTATCGCTGGTTCATCGTGCCCGGCCTGACCGGCATCCTGGCGCTGTTCAGCGCGCTGCTGATCACCTCGCTGTCGATCGCACGCGAACGCGAGCTGGGCACCTTCGACCAATTGCTGGTGTCGCCCACCTCGACGCCGGAAATCATCATTTCCAAATCGCTGCCGGCGCTGGCGATCGGCACCCTGCTGGGCCTGTTCATGATCAGCGCGGGCGTGTTCCTGTTCGGCATCCCCTTTACCGGCTCGTTTGGCCTGCTGCTGGCGAGCCTGCTGCTGTTCATCCTGTCGGTGGTCGGCATCGGGCTGATGATTTCCGCGGTCAGCGCGACGCAGCAGCAGGCCATCCTCGGCGCCTTCGCCATCGGCGTGCCGGCGGTGCTGATGTCCGGCTTCGCCACGCCGGTGGAAAACATGCCGGTGGCGCTGCAATGGATGGCGCAGGCGATTCCGCTCACCCACTTCCTGGTCATCGTCGAAGGCACCTTCCTCAAGACGATGCCGGCGATGGACGTCCTCGCCAACCTCTGGCCACTGGCCGTGATCGCGCTGGTGACGCTGACCCTGGCCACGCTGCTGGTACGCAGTCGCCTGCAGTGACCGCCCCAAGCCATGCATGAAGGAGTTGCCATGACCCGCTCATCGAATCGCCGCTGCCGTGTGCCACGCGTGGCGGCCGTCGCGCTGGGCACGCTGCTGCTCGGCGCGTGCGCGGCAGGCCCCGACTACCGCGAGCCGCCGAAGGTCGACACCGGCAGCGGCTGGACGCAGCCGGACACCGCCGCGCAGGCGCCAGCCGCCCTGTCGACCTGGTGGACCTCGCTGGGCGATCCGACGCTGGAGCGGCTGGTCGCCGCCGCGTTGTCGGACAACCTCGACGTGCGCCAGGCGCAGGCGCGTATCGCCGAGGAGCGTGCCCTGCGCGATCGCGCCGCCGGCGGCTACGCGCCCTCCGTCGGCGTCAGCGGCAGCGTGACCCGACGCCGGCAGAGCAAGAACGGTCCGCTGCCGATCGGCTCCATTCCCGGACTGGCACGGGACCAGACCATCCATGACGCCGGCTTCGACGCCGGCTGGGAAATCGACCTGTTCGGCGGCACCCGGCGCGCCGTACAAGGTGCCGAGGCCAGCATGCAGGCCACGCAGGAAGATGCCGCGGGCGTGCGCATCAGCGTCGCCGCCGAAGTGGCGCGCAGTTATCTCAGCCTGCGCGGCGCGCAACGCGAACTGGCCGCACGCGAAGCCTCGGTGCAGGCGCTCGCGCAAACGGCCGACCTCGTCGGCAAACGCTTCGACGCAGGTGACGCGGCGCAAGCGGATGTCGATGCCGCGCAGGCGCGGCTGGACGCCGCCGCTGCCGGCCTGCCTGCCATCCAGGCGCGCCTGCGTGCCGCGGCACTGGGCCTGGGCGTGTTGCTGGGCGCGCCGCCCGAGCGCGAGCTGGCCCTGCTCGACACGACCGCCGCGGAGATCACGCTGGCGCCGATCCCGGTCGGCCAACGTGCCGACATCCTGCGTCGCCGGCCGGACGTGCGTGCGGCCGAGCGACGCCTGGCGGCACGCAACGCCGACATCGGCGTGGCGACGGCGGAGCTGTTCCCGAAGCTGTCGATCGGCGCCAGCGGCGGCTTCCAGGCACTGGATGCGAGCCAGCTGTTCGACTCGGCCAGCCAGCGGTTCTCGATCGTGCCGCTGATCTCCTGGCGCGTGTTCGATGGCGGCCGCGTACGCGCGGAGATCCGCGCCAGCGAGGCACGCGAGCAGCAGGCCGCGTTCGCCTACGAGAAGGCCGTGCTGGCGGCGCTGGGCGATGCGGAGCGCGCACTGAGCGACTACCAGTTGGACCTGGACGCGGTGCGGCGCCAGCAGGCCGCACTCGACGCCGCGCGGCGCAGCTACGTCCACGCGCAGACGCGCTACGCCGCCGGCGACATCGCGCTGACCGAGCTGCTGGCCGAAGAGCGCGTGCTGCGCGACGCCGAAGACGGCTACGTGCGCACGCATACCGCTGCCGCGATCGACCTGGTGGCGCTGTTCAAGGCGCTGGGCGGCGGCTGGGATTCCGCCGCCACCGCCGATGCGCGCGGCAATGGCGTAGCCGGGCCGCAGCCGCCGGCACGACACGAGGAGCCACGCCGTGGGTGAAGGGCTGCCGCGGCAACCCCTGCGCGGACATGGCCCGCGCGCCGCCGGCGCGCGCCGGGCCGGCACGGCGCCGCGGCGCATCCATTCCGGATGCCCGCGATGGGCCCTGCTCGTGTTCCTGCTGGTTGCGGCGTTGGCCGGAGCGCCGCCGTCCCGCGCGCACGCCGCGGCCGGGGACACGCACCGCCCCCGCGCCGCCGCCCAGCGTCAGCTCCAGCTCGACCGCGGCCAGCGATGGCCTGCCGATGCCGCGCTGCGCGAAGGCATGCGGCGCATCCGCGCGGTCGCGCTCTGGATGCAGCAGGCGCAGGCCGACGGCCCGCTGTCGGTACGGCAATCGCGCGCCGCCACCGCGTCGATCGAAGACAGCGTGGCCGTCATCGTCGACCATCCCCCTCGCGGCAACGGCATGGACGCCAACCTGAACCTGCTGCTCGGCCGCGTGCTCGCCGCCGACGGACTGCCGCAACTGCTCGACGCCCTCGAGTTGTACCCCCGCTACTTCGCCGATCCGGACTGGCAGCCGCTGACGGCCAGCGCGCCGGCCGGCCACGGACTGCCCGACGCCACCCGGGAATCCACGCATACCACGCAACCCTGACCCACTCGACCACGGGCCGTGCATCCACATCGAAGCGGCGCTGTCCACCCTGCCCTTCCTGCCCGGCAGCCGCCCTTTCCGCCTGCGCGACTGAACCAACCCGGAGACCCCCATGCAGATCACTTTTCTCGGTGCCGCCCGCGAAGTCACCGGCTCATGCTTCCTGGTGGAGACCTCAACGACAAGCTTCCTGGTCGACTGCGGCATGTTCCAGGGCGGACGCGAAGCCGCACAGCGCAACCAGCAACCGTTCGGATTCGATCCGCGGGAGATCGACTTCGTGCTGCTGACGCATGCGCATATCGACCACAGCGGCCTGCTGCCGAAACTGACCCGCGCCGGCTTCCGCGGCGCGATCCACGCCACCGCGGCCACCGCCGACCTGCTGCAGGTGATGCTGCCGGACAGCGCCCACATCCAGGAAATGGACGCGCTGCGTGCGCAACGCAGCGCCGCCAGGTCACGCGACGCGCAGGTAGCGACCACGCCGCTGTACACCTTGCACGACGCCGACGCGTGTCTGCGCCAGGTACAGCCCCACGGCTACGGGCGCGAGTTGCAGCCACACGCGGACGTCAGCTGCCGCTTCCGCGGCGCCGGCCACATCCTGGGTTCGGCGATCATCGAGGTCTGGGTCAGCGAAGGCGAGCGCACCACCAAGCTGGTGTTCAGCGGTGATCTCGGGCAACCCGGCCGGGCGATCCTGCGCGACCCGACGCCGATCACCGAGGCGGACATCCTGTTCGTCGAATCGACCTACGGCAACCGCCTGCACCAGGACCTTGCCGCGACACGGGATGAGCTGATCGAGGTGGTCGAACGCACCCTTTCCCGCGGCAACGTGATCGTGCCGGCCTTCGCGGTGGGCCGTACCCAGGAGGTGCTGTACCACCTGCACCAGTTGAGCCGGGAAGGAAGGCTGCGCGACCTGCGGATCTTCGTCGATTCGCCGATGGCCACCGAGGCCACCCGGATCACGCAGCGACACCTGGACCTGTTCGACGAGAACGCCACCCGCCTCGCCGACTGGCACGCGCTCGGCAAGGATCTGCCCTACCTCAAATTCACCGCCAGCGTGGAGGAATCGATCGCGCTCAACCAGATCCGTTCCGGCGCCATCATCATCTCCGCCAGCGGCATGTGCACCGCCGGCCGCATCAAGCATCACCTGCGGCACAACCTCGGGCGCGCCGAATGCAGCGTGCTGATCACCGGCTTCCAGGCCCAGGGCACGCTGGCTCGGCGGCTGGTGGATGGCGCCAGCCAGGTGCGGATCTTCGGCGAGGACATCCCGGTGCGCGCCTCGATCCACACCGTCGGCGGGCTGTCCGCGCACGCCGACCGGAAGGCGCTGCTGGCCTGGACCGCCGGCTTCGCGCGAGCGCCGGCGCAGACCTTCGTGGTGCATGGCGAAGAGACGGCGGCACAAGCGCTGGCCGACGGGCTGCGTGCGCGTCCCGGCTGGAACGTGACCGTTCCCACGGCGGGCCAACAGGTGCACTGGCATGGCGGCAAGCTCGGAGTTCCGGCATGAACGGCACCGACGAGAGCAAGCGGCGGGAGCAGGCGATCGTGCACGGCGAGGCCTACCGGCTGGCGCAGGAGGACATCGAGTTCCTCGCCAGCGACGAACTGCGCGGCGTGCGCCTGCAACTGGAACTGCTCAAACCCGAAATCGCCCTGCACGAACACGCCATCCGCTCGACCGTCGTGGTACTCGGCAGCGCACGAACCTGTTCGCCGGAGCAGGCCCAGGCCGACGTGGTGCGGCTCGCGGTTCGCGCGCAGGCCGATCCCGACGAGCCGGGGCTGGCGCGCGAACTCGCCGCCGCACGGCGCCGGCTGGCCAGCGCCCGCTACTACGAGGAAGCACGCCGCTTCGCGGAAATCGTCTCGAGTCGCTTCCAGCGCGAGGGTCGCCGCGATTTCGTGGTGGTGACCGGCGGCGGGCCAGGCATCATGGAAGCCGCCAATCGCGGCGCCCATGAGGCGGGCGCGCGCTCGATCGGGCTCAACATCACGCTGTCGCACGAACAGCGGCCCAACAGCTGGATCACCCCGGAGCTGGCCTTCCGCTTCCATTATTTCGCCGTGCGCAAAATGCACTTCATGATGCGCGCGAAGGCGCTCGTCGCTTTTCCCGGCGGGTTCGGTACGCTGGACGAGTTGTTCGAAGTACTGACCCTGGTGCAAACCGGCAAGATGCCACGCCTGCCGATCGTGCTGGTCGGCAGCGCCTTCTGGCGTCGCGCCTGCGACCTGGAGTTCCTGCTCGAACAGGGGATGCTCGACGCCCGCGACGCCGAACTGTTCAGCGTGGTCGAAAACGCCGAACAAGCCGTGGCCACCATGCATGCGTTCTACGGCGGCGAGCCGCCGGCCTGAGCGCCACGAACGCTGCCGCCTTTTCGCCGGCAGCGGCGCGGGTCGCTCGCTTGCCGCACCCTGCCGCGAGAACCGGCGTGCAGTGCGGATCGCACGGCCAGCTTGCCATGCAGACACCCGTCAACACCCAGCCCCAGAGGAGATCGCCCATGTCTTTCACGCCACGCACCACGACGCAACGCGCCGCCATGGCCCTGGCCGCGATTCTGGCCGGCAGCGTGCTGCTGCCGGCCAGCGCAGCGAATCCGCCGGATCAGGCCACGCCGCTGGCGCTGACCGCGATCATGCGGGACCTGGGCAAGGACATGCAGGGTGCCACCGACGGTATCGCGCGCGAAGACTGGCCCGCGGTGGCGCAACGCGCAACGCGCATCGCCGACCACCCGCAGCCGCCGCTGGCGGAGAAGCTGCGCATCCTCGCCTTCATGGGCAAGGACGCCGGCCACTTCCGCGACTACGACCGCCAGTCCCACGACGCCGCGCAGCAGTTGGCGCAGGCCGCGCAACGGCAGGACGGCGCTTCGGCGATCGCGGCGTTCGCCAACCTGCAGGGCGCCTGCCTGGGCTGCCACCAGCGGTTCCGCCAGCCGTTCCGGGAGCATTTTCAGGGCCAGCCATGAGTTGCCGGCGAGCCGTAGCGATGGCGGCGTGGCCTGCGCAGGCTCACGCGTAAACAGGCGCATGCGGCGCGTCGGTCGCGACGCGCGGCAGGCTGAGGCTGACCCGCGCGCCGCCGAGCGCGGAACGACCGAACGCCAGCTCGCCGTGGTGCAGGTGGGCGATCGCCTGGGCGATCGACAGGCCCAGCCCGCTGCCCTCGCCCACGCTGCCCTCGGGGCGGTGGAAGCGCTCGCCCAGCCGCGCCATGTCGTCCGCCGCAAAACCGGCGCCGCTGTCGTTGATCTCCAGGCTCACCCGCTCGTCGCGGCCACCGACGCGCACATTCACCTGGCCGTGCGCGGACGCATGGCGCAACGCGTTGTCCAGCAGATTCTGCACCAGGATGCCAAGCAGGCTGCGGCTGCCCAGCACGAAGTCGTTGCCGTCGTGATCCAGCGACAACTCGATGGAGCGCGCCGCCGCGCGCTCGCTGGCGTCGCGCAAGGCGGCTTCGGCCACGCTCGCCAGACGCAGCGGACCGGCGTCGTCCAGCTCGGTCAGCTTCTCGACCCGCGCCAGCATCAGCAGCTGGGCCACCAGCCGCTGCATGCGGTCCAGCGCATCCTGCGCGCGCTGCAGGTGCCGCGCGCGGGCCGCCGCATCCTCATCGTGCCCGGCCAGGTCCAGCTCCAGCCGCAGCGCCGCCAGCGGGTGGCGCAGTTCATGCGCCGCGTCGGCGGTGAAGCGGCGCTCGTGCTCGAGGCTGCGTTCGAGTCGCGCCACCAGCCGGTCGATCGCCTCGGTGAGCGGCGCCAGCTCGACCGGCACCCGCGCATCGGTGAGCGAGACGCCTGCCGCGTGGGTGTCGGCGGACAGCCGCCGGGTCAGCTGGCGCAGCGGTTTCAGCCCACTGCGCAAGCCGGCGAACACCATCGGCGGCACCAGCACCAGCAACGCCAGCAGGGACAGCAGCGCCGGCGCCAGCAGCTTGCGCATCAGCTCGTCGCGCTCGTCCAGCGGCGCGCCGACCTGGATCCAGTACTTCTGCTGCGCATCCCAGCGCTGGAACACCCGCCAGCGCCGCTGCGCATGGGTGACCGTGTGCAGGTGCGCGCCGCCCGGATCGAACTCCAGCGCGGGCAGCTCGGTGCTGCCTGCCAGCAGCCGGCCACGCGCATCGCGCACGGTGATGGCGGGCCGATGCGCGGTGGCGTCGGAGTCCAGCACCGGCCGATCCGGCAGCTGCGCCGCGACACCCGACAGCGGTGCGGCCGGCATCACCGCCAGCACGCTGGCCGCACTGCGCACCAGCATCTGGTCGAAGATCTCGTCGACCTCGTGCAGGCTGCGCCAGGCCAGCCAGCCGGCGGCGGCGCACCACACCAGCACGATGCCGGCCACCAGCCGCAGCACCAGCCGCCGGTTGAGCGAGGGGCGCATCATGCGGGCTGGCCGGCGGGCGGGTTGATCGCATAGCCGATGCCGCGCAGGGTGCGGATCCAGCCCGGCCCCAGCTTGTGACGCAGATGATGGATGTGCACCTCCACCGCGTTGCTGGCCACCTCGCGATCCCAGCCGTACAGCGCGTCCTCCAGCTGCTCGCGCGAATAGGCGCGCCCGGGGCGCCGCACCAGCATCTCCAGCAGCGCGTACTCGCGCGCGGTCAGCTCCAGCGCCGCCCCGGCCAGCGTGGCGCTGCGGGCGGCCGGGGTGACTTCCAGCGACCCCAGGCGTATCGCCGGCTCGATCTGGCCGTCGGCACGGCGCAGCAGGGCGCGCAGGCGGGCGGCCAGTTCGTCCAGGTGCACCGGCTTGACCACGTAGTCGTCGGCGCCGGCATCCAGCCCGGCGACGCGGTCGGCGAGTTCGTCGCGGGCGGTCAACAGCAGCACCGGGGTGGCGTCGCGGCACCGGCGCATGCCGGCGATGATGGCCGGCCCGCTGCTGCGCGGCAGGTTCCAGTCCAGCACCGCGGCAGCGTACGAGGTGTCGGTCAGCGCGGCGGCGGCCTGCTGGCCGTCGGTGATCCAGTCCACCGCATAGCCGAGCTGGCGCAGGCCGTCGGCCAGCGCCTGCCCCAGTGCTCGGTCGTCCTCGGCTAGCAGGATGCGCATGGCCCGATTCTAGTCAGCAACCCGCGCGCCCGCCGGTCCTGAGGCAATTCATCGCACGCCTGCATCGCCGCCATCGTCGTGCTCCAGCGCGCTCTTGCGACCGTGGATCATCGCGGCGACCAGGTTCTCGCCGTAATGGACGCTCTCGCCCACCGCCGCCAGCGCGTGCAGCACCACCAGCCCCAGCACGCCGTAGGCCAGCAGCTCGTGCAGTTCCTCCAGCCAGCCGGCACCGAAGAACGTGTCGGTGGTCTGCAGCCAGCCGCTGACACCGACCAGCAGCACGCCGGCGAGCAGGGCCAGGATCATCACCGCCGCCGCCGGGTTGTGCCCCAGCTGCCGCCGCGAGCGTCCGGCCAGGCGTTCGCGCAGGTAATCGCGCACGCGGCGCGGGCCGGGCACCCAGTCGCTGAAGCGTGCATGCCGCGTGCCGACCCAGCCCCAAGCGAAGCGCACGCCGAGCAGGGCCAGCACGGCGTAGCCGATCCCGCGATGGACCAGCTCGCCGCCCTCGGTAAAAAAATTGGCGAGGAACAAGCCCGCCAGCGACCAGTGAAACACGCGTACCAGCGGATCCCATACCTTGACCGTGGCGTTCATGGGCCTGTCCTCGCTCGGGTGCTCGATCAGCCGCCCTTCTGCTTGACGATGCGGCCGTCGGTGGGGTCGAAGTAGATCTCCACGTTCTTGCCGGCCTTGTTCTTGCCGTAGATCTCGTAGCAGTTGCCCGAGACCTGGAACTCCTTGATGGTGTAGCCCTGGTCGAGCACTTTCTGCTTCATCGCCGCTTCGGTCAGCCATTGCGCACGCGGCGCATTGGTGCATTGCGGGGCGGCGAAGGCAGACGCCGACAGCGCGGCGGCGGCGAGGAACAGCGGTGCAATGACGGTGCGTTTCATGTTGCGTCTCCGGTATCGGCAGGATTGCCTTGGACGGCATTGCAACCGGGGCGGCTTACGCGGGTCTTAAGAACCCGCGGCGGTACGCATCAGGCTGCCGGGCGGGCTGCCCCCGGCAGCACAAGCGCCGCCCGGTCGCGCCCTGCGTGCCTGGCTTCGTGCAGCGCGGCGTCCGAGCGCCGGATCGGATCCTCGGCGCCTTCGCCGGCGGCGGCGGGCCACGCGAAGCCGCGAAACGCATCGAGCAGGCGTGCCGCCAGCTACAGCCCACGGCCGAGGCGCAACCACCGCGCATCGGCGCCTCCGCCGGCCAGCGGCGAGATGTCGGACAATACGAAGCCGATCGCCGCGCTCGCCGTCATCGCAGCCTGGTCCGGCCACGCCGTGGTCAGCAGCGGCCAGTTCCACCACCTGGCCAGCGCGATCAGCGCCACCGCGAAGATGAGCAGCGCGGCGACTCGCGAGAAGCGCAAGAACCCCTGCACAACGCCCGAATCGTGATGGAAAACCACTGTGCTCACGGCGACGCCACGCGTGCCGGGGAAGCCTGTCGCTACCTTTGCATGGCAGTACGTCGGCACGAGACACACCACGGCACAGTCGGCGGGAGCCCAGAATTGACGACGATCAACCCGGCGGCCGGGGTACCCTGCCAGGGTCTGCCGCCGGCCGGGCGCACGGCCACCACCCGCACCATCGAGGAACGCATGATCATCTACAGCTGCCACGGCGCCGCGAAACAGGTCACCGGCTCCTGCCACCTGATCACCTGCAACGACCGCCGCGTGCTGGTCGACTGCGGCATGTTCCAAGGCAGCGACGAGGTCGAGCGCGCCAACGCCGAGCCGTTCGGCTTCGATCCGGCCGGCATCGACGTGCTGCTGCTCACCCATGCCCACCTCGATCACTGCGGCAGGATCCCGCTGCTGGTGCGTCAGGGTTTTCGTGGCCGCATCCTGACCACCGCCGCCACCCGCGAGCTGGCGCGGGTGGTGATGCTGGACGCCGCCGGCCTGCAGGAAGAGGATGCGCGCCGCGCGCAACGCAACAACCGCCGCAGCGAGGCGGTGGCGCTATCGCTGTACACGCTGGACGACGCGCTGCACGCGCTGGACTTCTTCGGCGCCGACATCGGCTACGACGAGACCGTGCAAGTCGTCGAGGGCATCAGCGCACGCTTCCTCGACGCCGGCCACATCCTCGGCTCGGCTTCCGTCCTGCTCGAGCTGGATGACGGCAAGCAGCGTCGCCGCATGCTGTTCTCCGGCGACCTGGGCAACCCGGGCCGCCCGCTGCTGCGCGACCCGACGCCCGCGCCGCCGGCCGACTACGTGGTGATGGAAAGCACCTACGGCGACCGTCCGCACCGCTCGGTGCCCGATTCGGTCGACGAGATGTACCAGGCGATCCGCGAAACGGTAAATCGCCGCGGCAACGTGGTGATCCCCACCTTCGCGCTGGAGCGTACCCAGGAAATCCTCTACTACCTGCATCGCGGCATCCTCGATGGCGCGATCCCGCAGCACGTGCGGGTGTTCCTCGATTCGCCGATGGCGATTTCCGCCACCGAGATCTTCCGCCGCCATCCGGAAAGCTTCGACGAGCGATTTCTGGACGAACTGCGGCACGGCGACCCGTTCGCCATGCCCGGCCTGCACTTCACCCGCGAGACGGCCGAGTCGATGGCGATCAACAACATCGACGGCGGCGCGGTCATCCTGGCCGGCTCGGGCATGTGCAACGGCGGCCGCGTGCGCCACCACCTCAAGCACAACCTGTGGCGCGAACGCAGCAGCGTGGTGTTCGTCGGCTACGCCGCGGAAGGCACGCTGGCGCGGCGGATCATCGATGGCGCCGCCAGCGTGCGCGTGTTCAACGAGGAAATCCCGGTGCGCGCGCAGGTATGGACCATCAACGGCTTCTCCGCCCACGCCGACCAGCCCTCGCTGCTGGCCTGGCTGGGCGACGCGCCGCGGCGCCAGGTGTTCCTGGTGCACGGCGAGTACGAGCGCGGCATGCGGGTGATGCAGGAGGCGCTGGAAGCGCGCAGCGTCGCCGTCCAACTGCCCGGGTTGCACGAGCCGATCAAGATCGACTGATGCCCGTTGGCGCGCCGATGTACGCCGCCGGATGCGGCGGGCAGACCGCGCCGCCGGCACGGCGGTCGCGGTGCGATCCGCCGGCCGGCGCCATGCCTCGCAATTCACCGAAGTCAAACGTGCGAGCCCGGGCGCCCATAGACTGGATCCGCCGCGACAGTGGATTCGGCCAGAGGCGAAGGCGGCAGCCCCAACAGAGCTTTGGGAGCGACTCACCATACAGCGGACCATCTCCCCGCCCCTTCCCGTGCGTAACGCCCATGCCAGGAGGTCGGCGTCACCGTCCCATCACCACACCGGCCGCCGGCACCTGCTCCGCGCGATACTGCGCAGCGCGCCGTTGCTGCTGCTGGGCGCCTGGCTGGCGCTGCTGCCGACGCAAAGCGCGTCGGCGATGCCCGAGTTCGCGCGCCGCTACAACCTCAGCTGCGCCGCCTGCCACTCCGCCTTCCCGCGCCTCAACAAGTTCGGCGAGCTGTTCATCAAGAACAACATGCGCCTGCCGAACTGGATGGAAACCGCCGACCAGCTCGGCGACGACCGGCTCGCGCTGCCCGACCACGTGCCGCTTGCCATCCGCGCCCAGGCTTACGTGCAGGCCCGCCAGGGCAAGGCGATCGATCCGGTCAGCGGCGCCCGTCAGTCCGCGACGACGGATTTCCAGTCGCCGTACCTGCTCAAACTGCTGTCCAGCGCGCCGCTGAGCAAGGACATCAGCTATTACTTTTCTACGCGATCATGGCCGAGAAGGGCGGCAACGGCGGGATCGTGGTGGAGGATGCCTGGTTTCGCCATGCCAACCTCTTCGGCAGCGGCAGCGGCATGATGCTCGGCCAGTTCTCGCTGTCCGACGCGATGTTCCCGCGCGAGATCCGCCTGCCGTTCCAGGACTACATGGTGTATCGCATGGCCGGCATCACCCACGACCGCGGCGTGCAGTTCGACCGCGACGTCGGACCGTTCGGCCTCACCCTGGGCTTCACCAACGGCAACGGCATCACCGACAACTTCAAGATCAACGGCACCGGCTACTCGCGCCCGGACCGGATGTTCGACAACGACAACTCCAAGACCACCTTTGCCCATGTCGCCACCGACATCGGCCCGGTGGCCGTGGGGCTTTCCCGCGCCCGCGGCAAGCAACGCGGCGCCGCCGGCCCGGCTGGCATGGACAAGAGCCGGCGCAATACCGACAAGCGCGTCGCCGGCCTCGACGCGTCCGGCGACGTTGGCGCCGACGCGCACTGGTACGCGCAATACCTGTGGAACGACTGGCGCGGTTTCCTGCACGCCGACCCGACGCGCAACTATCGCTGGAACGGCGGCTTCGCCGGCCTCGACTTGATTCCCAACGAGCGCTGGCCTTCTCGACGCCGTACAACTACGCCGGCGCCGGCGACTTCGCGCGCACCAACACCATCTACGAAGGCATCGCCATCAACAGCCTGAGCCTGACCGCGTCCCACTACTTCATGCGCAACGTCAAGGGCATCGTCGAGGTCAACCTCGACTTCAAGAACAAGACCAAACCGACCGGTCCCTACTTCACCGGCCACTTGAGCCGCGAGAACTACATCCTGTTCGGCTTCGACACCGCGTTCTGACATGCCTGCCCGCCTGTTCCCGATGCGCCCTTGGGCCCACGCCGGCGCGCCCGGCGCCAGCGGCAGTATCGACGGACCGCTTGCCGCCGACCCCGGCGCCAACCATGCCGCAGCGCCGGCTGCGCCAGCTGCAGGTGCTGCAGGAACTGCTGGACGAGGGGCTCATCAGCCCGGCCGAGGAACAGCGCGTGCGCCGACGGATTTTCCAGCTCGGCGACGACGCAAAGGATTAGCCACACCCGCACGACGACGGTGCGTCGAAATCGCGCGTCCGCTTGACCTGGGTCAGGCCTGTGCGCAAATGCCACACCTAGTATTCACTCGCCTTGCACGCGAATCCCTCGGGGAGGGTTTCGGTGGTTCCTGTGCTATCCGACGAGGCTCGAACCCACTGGGGGGAAATCGCATGACGCAACGGATCACGGATCTGACGCTTTCGGTGCTGGCCTGCGTGGCAGCAACCCTGCTGTCCTGGCCATTCTGGCGCAACTTCGAGTATTGGCCCGAATCGCATCTTGCATGGTGGATTTACTTCATCACCGGCTTCGTGCTGGCGGTGTACGTGTTCTACGTCTTCATCGGCAGCCTGCGCATCCTGTTCCTGCACGACACCCAGGAGCAGGCCGCCACCACCGTCAAGGACAAACTCTCATGAGCTGCGGAATCGGCGGTAGCAGTTGCGAGACGCCCCGGCGCCGGGGTGCATTTCTGGTGTTGGCCATCCTGGCCCTGATCTTCATCGTGTTGTCGATCTTCTCCTTCATGAAGTCGCGCAATCAGGTAACCCCGGACACGGTTTCCTTCGGCCCCTACCAGGCGGCCGATGGCAAGCGCGTGTTCCAGGCCTACAACTGCATGGGCTGCCACACCATGGTCGGCAACGGCGCCTACCTGGGGCCGGATCTCACCGAGGAATACAAGCACGCCGGGCCCGCCTGGCTGGCGGCATTCCTGCCGTCGGCCGGCGGCTGGCCGACGACGGCGGCGGTACGCGCGCAGTTGCAGGACCCGAACCAGTCGGCCGACACCGGCACCGACTCGATCGATGCCTATCTGAAGAAGTTCCCGGGCGCCGCCGAGCGCATCGAACGGCGCGGCGGCGGCACCACGATGATGCCGAACCTGCCGCTGACCAAGGACGAGATCGGCCAGCTGATCGCCTACCTGAAGTACACCTCGGCGATGAATACCGAAGGCTGGCCGCCGAAAGTGGAAGTGGACGGGTTCGACCACCGCGTGCAGCTTGCGCACGGCATCGTCGCCACCGCCCAGGCGGCTCCGGCCCCGACGACGGCGGCGCCGGCCTCTGCCGCTGATCCCGTGGCGCACGGCGCGCAACTGGTCAAGGACAACGGCTGCGTGGCCTGCCATGCCACCGACGACAAGAAGCTGGTCGGCCCGGGCTGGGGTGGCCTGTACAACTCAAAGGTCAGCCTTGCCGACGGCAGCACGGTCACCGCCGACGACGCCTACCTGCGGGAGTCGATCCTCCAACCCAACGCAAAGATCGTGGCAGGTTACCCGGCCAGTGTGATGCCCGCCTATGGCACCTTGCTCAAGGACGATGAAGTCAACGCCATCGTGACCTACCTCCACTCCCTGGAGAAGCAGTGATGCAGATCGAATTCCAGACCCAACGGCTGAGCATGCGTTTCTTCATGCTGATGCTGGTGCTGTTCGTCATCCAGGTCGGCTACGGCCTGCTGTTGTCGGTGCAACAGACCGACCCGACCGTGCTGGCGGGGGTGATGAACTTCAACGTCGCCCGCGCCGAGCACCTCAACCTCGGCATCCTGTGGATCCTGTGCGGCTTCATCGGCGCGATCCTGTTCGTCGGACCGCTGCTGGCCAAACGCGAGATGGTCGCGCCGTGGCTGATCAAGCTGCTGTTCTATGCCTTGATCGTGATCGTCGTATGGAACTTCTTCACCCTGCGCCTGGCCCAGGTCGGCATTGCCGGCTGGTGGCATGGGCAGCCGTGGCTGCAGCAGGGGCTTGAGTACCTGGAGGCGGGTCGCATCGCCGGCATACTGGTGCTGGTCGGCTTCGCCATTCTCGCCTACGTGGTGCTGCGCACCTTCCCGCCGGTGCGCCAGTGGAACGAGATCCACTGGGGCCTCGGCCTCGGTGTCAGCGCGCTGATGGCGGTGTGGGTGTTCGGCCTGTTCTACGTGGCACGGCTGGACCTGCAGGAGTACTTCCGCTGGTTCGTGGTGCACTACTGGGTCGAGGGCGTGTGGGAAGTCATCCACATCACCCTGGTCGGCTTCCTGCTGGTGCTGATGTTCAAGGTCGACGTCAAATCGGTGGGCTTCGCCGTGTTCTGGGGCGTGGCGCTGGTGTGGCTGTCCGGGCTGATCGGCAACGCGCACCACTATTTCTGGATCGGCACGCCGGCGTTCTGGCAGTTCTGGGGTTCGGTGTTCAGCGCGCTGGAGCCGCTGCCGCTGGTGTTCTGCTTCTGGCACATCTACCTCGACGCACACACCAACAAGCGCCCGCTGGAGAATGCGCCCGCGTTCTACTTCATCCTGGGCTCGGTGGTGCTGGAGCAGATCGGTGCGGGCATCCTGGGCTTCAGCATGACCTTCGCGCTGACCAACGTGTGGTCACACGGCACCTGGGTTACGCCGGGGCATGGGCACCTGGCCCTGTTCGGCACCTTCGGCATGCTGGGTATCGCCGCCGCCTACTTCGCGGTGCCGATCATGCGCAAGGTCACCAACTACGACCAGCGCCTGGGCAAGCTCGGCTTCTGGCTGGTGCTGACGGGCATGCTTGGCATGGCGTTCGCCTTCAACGTGGGCGGCACCGTGCAGATCTACGTCTACCGCATCCTCGGGCTGGACTGGTTCGGCGGCGACGTCGCGCGTGCCATGGGCGTGTTCAAGCTGCTGCTGCCGCTGTTCGGCGTCGTCTTCGCCATAGGTGCGCTGGTGGTGGCCTACGACCTGATCACCCTGGGTCGTCGCCTGGCCGTACCGGCGGGCATGGATGCGCACGGCGGTCCGGCGGACGTCCATCCGGCCACCCGCTGGAGTCGCCCGCTGAGCGGCTTCGAAGCCGGCATCTGGTTGCTGATGATGTGGGTGTTCGGCACGATCATCACGCTCGGCCTGCTCAGCTTCAACCTGCCGCGCGTACGCGTGGCTGGCGACCCGACCCTGCCTTATCTGCTGGCGGGTATTGGCTACCCGGGGCTGATGCTGGTGACCCTGCTGTTCGTATGGCGCTTCCTCGCCTCGATGGAGGCACGCGCGAGCGCGGCGAGCACACCGTCACTGTTGAGAGTGCTGCCCGCACGAGCCTGAGCGCAGGCGGGTCCCTGAATACCGTGAGGTGAAGCAACAGGAAAGGCCGTCGGGGGAAACCCCGGCGGCCTTTTTGCTGGTACTCGTTCATCGAATTCAGTCTCACGCCGCCCGCGCCACCGCATCGATACCGGCCCCGGCACGCCGACAGGCGCGACCTAGCGCATCGCGAAGAGCTCCTGGTGGAAACGCCGCTCCACCGGAAACCCGTGCCTGGCCAGGTCATGCTTCAATGCCTCGCCAAAGCCCGCCGGCCCGCAGAACCAGATACTCGCCTCGCGCCATTCGGGCACGACAGCCCGTATGCGTTCGCCCGTCAGGCGGTCGTCGCGTGCGTCGATCAGCACGTGCAGCCGCACGTCGGCGGAGCGGGCGTCGCCCGCCAGCCGGTCGAGCGCTTCGTCATCGACATCCGCGGTGCTGTGGAAGAGATCGATCTTCTGGCCTTCGGGCCAATCCTGATCTTCCATCTGCCAGGCCATGTGCTTCATGCGCCCGATGAAGGGCGTGACGCCGATGCCGCCGCCGATCCGGATCTGGCGGCTGCGGCCATCGTCGAACGTGAAGCACCCATAGGGACCCTCGACCCTCACCGCCTGCTCGACGCGAAGCTTCTCGTGCAGGCGGTGCGTGTGGTCGCCCAGATCCTTGACCACGAAGGTGATCCTGGAGGTCTCTTGCCGCCAACCGGACGCGATGGTGTAGGGATGCGCGCCATCCGCGGCGCCCGCGGTGAGGAAGGCGAACTGCCCTGACTTGTGGCCAGGCCACCCCTGCACCTCGGTTTCGATCTCGAGCGAATCCACCCCGGCGAAAAGATGCAGGGCGGTGATTCTTCCCGCCACCTGCGAGCGCGCGCCCACCCGGTGCAGCAGCACCACGATGGCCGCCCAGCTGCCGCCGGCGAACAACACCGCGGCCAGCCAGCCGATCGGCGTCGCCCAGTGGTGGAACTCCAGCAGCACGACCGCATGGAAAACCAGAGCGAGATAGCCCACGGCAAGCAGGCGGTGCGTCCTGTAGAACAAGTGGTACGGAAAACGCCGGATCAGGGCCAGCGCGATCAGCACGACGACGGCGTAGAAAACCCATTCGCCCACGCTCTCCGCGGCGCCGCGCTGGCTCGCCAGCAAGGATGCCATCGGGTTCTCCGGCGCACCCTGCGCGCCATGGTCCGGGGGCTCCAGCCAGCCCCAACCCACCGCCCATTTCGGCCCTTGCGCCCACAGCCAGTGGATGATGGCGACGACCAGCACGGAGATGCCGAGCCATTTGTGCATGCAGTTCATCTTGTCGAGGCCGCCCAGCCACGCCTCGGGCCATCGCGGCCGGAGCGCCAGGACCATCGCCAGGCTCATGCACCCGATCGCGACGAAGCCCGTCAGTTGCACCATGGCGTCGCGCAGGCCGAAAAAAGTGCTCGACCGGAAAACGGTGGGCTCGGCAACGAGCCACAGCAGGACCAGGAAAGCGAGAGCCCCCAGAATGCACGCTTGAGATTGCGCATGTGGCACCCTCGAAGCTGTCGCGATGCGGAGTCGCTCCACGGGCCGCCGACACCCCCGCGTTCGCCGTATACCGCTCCCCCTGCGGATGCTGCTGATGCCGGCGGCATCGACGCACGGTTTCACAGCTTGTGAGGAGAATCACTTCCTGTGGTTTTCTTCGATCGCGAGTCCGCTACACGCCCGGACTCGCTCACATGAAACAGTCGCCTGCGTGACTGTTCCATGGCTGGCCCGAGAAGTCGAGAAATTCACCACCTCTCACGACGCCGGCCGGCCACGTCGCGGCAGCATGCGCAGCAAGGTGTTGTCCCGGCTCACGTAGTGGTGCGCCAGCGCAGCCGCCGCGTGGAGGCCGACCAGGTAATAGCCCACCGTGCCGATGGTCTCGTGTAGCTCCTCCAGCGAGTCGGCGAAGGCCTCGTCCGGCCCCACCAGCGCCGGCCATTGCATGCCGAAGAACGGAATCGGCTTGCCCTCTGCGCTGAGCACCAGCCAGCCGAGCAGCGGCATCACGATCAGGAAGGCGTACAGCGCCAGGTGCATCAGCGCGGCCAGGCGCTCCTGCCACACCGGCAGCGCCGGCCGCACCACCGGCCTGGCCCCGGACACGAGGCGGATCGCCAGGCGCACGAAGACCAGCACGAACACGCCGAGGCCCAGCATGAAGTGCCAGCTCTTCAGCCCCTCGCGCAGCTCGCTTCCGCGCGGGTAGGACTCGCGCAGCTCGATGCAGGCATACACGGCAACCAGCAGCAGCAGCGTCAGCCAGTGCATGCCGATCATCAGCGCGCCGTAACGCTCCGAAGTGTTCTTCCAGTTCATGGCGACCTCTGCGGGTGGAGGCGGGCGACGCCACCCCGCCGGCACGCAGCCCCGGGGCGCGCCGACAGCCTACGACGGCGCGCACGTGCGCCATTTGACCGCAGTCAAATACGCGGAATTCGCATGTCACCGTGCTAACGTTCAAGCCTGCCCAGGCGCAAGCCGGTTCACAGGCGCCTTTCCCCCAGCTTTGCGAGGGCGTTGATGGTTTCCGAAGCCAGCATATTCGACCTGAACCAGCTGCGGCGCAGTTGCTCCTCCTGTGCACTGGGCGAGCTTTGCCTGCCCGCCGGCATCGACCGCACCGATCTGGACCGGCTGGACACCACGGTGCGCGACAAGCGCACGCTGGACCGCGGTGGCGCACTGTACCACGACGGCGACCCGTTCGAGGCGCTCTACGTGGTGCGCTCCGGCTCGCTCAAGACTTTCGTGCAGGACGAGAGCGGCGACGTGCAGATCCTCGGTTTCCACCTGCCCGGCGAAATTGTCGGTTTCGACGCGCTGGCGCTGAACCGGCACGTCAGCCAGGCCGAGGCGTTGGAACGCAGCAGCATCTGCGAGCTGCCATACGGCCGGCTGCAGCAGGTCGTCAGCGAGGTGCCGGCGCTGCAGCGCCAGCTGATGCGGGTGATCAGCCGCGAGGCGATCGAGGAACACCGCCACCTGGTGATGATGGGCCGGCAGCAGGCGCAGGAGCAGCTGGCGATCTTCCTGAAGAGTCTGGCCGACCGCTACCAGCGGCTGCAGCGCGACGGCATCGCACTCTCCCTGCCGATGTCGCGCTACGACATCGCCAACTATCTCGGCCTGGCGGTCGAGACGGTCAGCCGGCTGTTCTCGCGGCTGGAGGAAATGGGCGTGCTCGAAGTCAACCGCAAGGCGGTGCGCATACTTCGCTCCGACCTGCTCACCGGCCTCTGCCACAGCGGCACGACGTCGACGAAACGGCACGGCGCCGGCTGAGAAAACCGCAAGTCGAACCGTCGCGGACCTGCACGACCCGGCGCCGCGCCGACCGATGCCGCGCGCGGCGGTTCGCCCGCAGGCACGCGGCGCGCACCTGCGTTCTGGCGATTGACTGAAATCAACTCGGGCCGTCGCGGGCCGGCGTAGAACTCGATCACGCAAACCGCCATGCCGCGATCGCCGCCCGCTCCGGCATGGGCACCAGCCACGATTCATCCGCCGCGGGAGCAGACCATGTCGCATGTCCGCCGTACCGAACCCACCCCCGCCTTCGCCGCGTCGTTCGGTGCCATCGAGGGCAGCCACTGGATCGAGACCCTGAACGACGGCAGCCCGGTGCTGGTGCGCCCGCTGCGCGCTGAGGATCGCCAGCGCGAAGCGGAGTTCATCGACCGCCTGTCGGAACAGGCCTGCCGTTTCCGCTTCCTCGGCCAGGTGAAGGAAGCCAGCCCGGCCCTGCTCGACCGACTGATGGACGTGGATTACCGCGACCGCATGGCCTTCGTCGCGCTCGCCCACGATGACGGCGAGTTGCGCCTGGTCGGCGTCAGCCGCTACAGCGCCAGCGGCGACGACAAGCAGTGCGAATGCGCGGTGACCGTGGCCGACGACTGGCGCCACCGCGGTCTGGGCGTGCTGCTGATGCGGCGGCTGATCGAGATCGCGCGCAAGAACGGATTCCGCCGCATGTTCTCGATCGACGACGCCGCCAACGAATCGATGCGCGAGCTGGCCGCTTTCCTGGGCTTCCAGTGCCGGCTCGATCCGCAGGACGCCACCCAGGTCATCCACTCCCTCGAGCTCTGAACGCCGCCGAAGCCGGACCGCCCACCATGACCACCGAAACCATGCCGCGCGTAACGCGACCGGGCGACATCCTCGCGCTGGTGACCGACACCGCCCCGTGGAGTCCCGCCGCCGTTGCCGGCGTTGCCATCGCGGCGCGCTGGGAAGGCAACCTGACCGGCTGCTACGTCGACCCCGCGCTGCGCAAACTCGCCGGCAACGAAACCAGCGGCGAACCCACCGTGCTCGGCCTGCTGCTCGAACCGCGGGCCGAGCTGGCCGACGAGCACGCTGCGTTCGGCTCGTTCGCGCGCCATGCCGGCGTGCGCAACGCCGACTGGGTGGTGGCCCGCGCCGGCATCACGCCCACCTTGCGCTGGCTCGGCGCGCGGCACGACCTGGCGGTGATCGAGCGCGACATGGTGCAGGCATCCAGCCTGTTCGACATCCTCGGCGAAGCGATCCTCGATTGCCGCACGCCCTGTCTGGTGCTGCCGCCGCACTGGGCGGGCGAGCTGCGCTTCGAGCGCATCGTGATCGGCTGCAACGGCAGCCTCGAGGCGATCCGCGCGATCCACTCCGCACTGCCGTTCCTCAAGGTGGCGCGGCAAGTCACCCTGGTCGACGGCGACGTGCGCGACGGCGACCAGGGGCGCCCGCGCTTCGACCCGTTCGTCTACCTGCTGCGCCACGGCATCATGGCCAGGCCCAGCTACGTGCGCGCCTCTTCCCCGATGGCCGGCGAGATCCTGCTGAAGGAAGTCGGCAACATCGACGCCGACCTGCTGGTGATGGGCGCCTACGGCCGCTCGCGCATGCGTGAGCGCGTGTTCGGCGGCGCCACCCGGCGCGTGCTGGAAGAAGCCACCATCCCGGTGCTGATGCAGCACTAGGAACGTGGGCGGTAGAAACCAAGCAGGCGAGGCAAAGCCGTTTTGAGCCAGCTTGCGTGACGGTTTGCCGGCCCATGGTGGTTCTATGGGCCAAAAATCGGAGCGGAAGGTGGCCAAAACGGCGCAGCCGCAGCCGCTTGTGTTTCTGCCGCCCACGCTCCTAGGGACGATCCACCCAGCGCGGGCGCGATGGCGGCGCGCGGCATGGCGACGGCGACGCCGGGCCGTGGCGGCCAGCACCGCGACCGCGGCAAGGCTGCCGAGCAGGGCGAGCAGCATGTCCTGCTGCGCGTCCCACGGATCGCCCTGCGTGCCGAGATAGGCCACGCCGAGATCGCCGCCGAAGCGCACCGCGGCGGCCCATTCGAACAACTCGTACAGGGCCGAGCTGGCGGTCATCAGGCCGACCGGCACCAGCCAGCGCCAGATACCGGGCGACCTCGTGCGCGCGGCCACCAGCTCCACCACCGCCGGCGTCACCAGCAGGCCGTAGGCGAAATGGACGGCGCGATCGAAATGGTTGCGCGACAGGCCCAGCGCCGCATCCAGCGAGAAACCAAACAGCGTGGAGAACCACTGGTCCCACGGCACTTCCGAATAGGTGTAGTGCGCGCCGACCTCGTGCAGCAGCAGGAACACGAACAACGCCGCATAGCTGGCATCGGAAAAGCGCAGCCGGCGAAACCCCGGCACCAGCGCCAGCAGTGCCAGCAGCACCAGCACGTTCTCCATCAACCAGTCCTGGCGGTAGCGCGGCGCGATGCCCAGTGCCACCGCCACGGCCAGGAAAACCGCCAGCAGCAGCAACGGGAATCGGCTGCTTCCCGGCGGCCGGCTTCGATCGTTCATGCCTGCGGTTCTGTCAGCGTTGCGCGTTGCGCCGATCATGCCATGCCACCGGCGCGCCGCTGCGACAATTTGCGCAGCGCGCCGCCTGAGCCGTCTGATCTGCATCAAGAGCAACGGAGCCCGCCTCGCCGAGCATGCGCGCACCTTTCAGGGAGATGCGCAATGAGTACCACCCGAAAACTCTGGCTTGGCCTCGCTGCCTTGCTGGTAGCCTCCTTCGCCGTGCTGCTGTGGGTCGGCAGCGTGGTCCACCAGCAGGCGCCGCCGCTGCCCACGGCGGTCGTCACCGGCGACGGCCAGACGCTGTACACCAAGGCCGACGTGGAGGAAGGCCGCCAGGTGTGGCAGAGCATCGGCGGCCAGCAATTGGGATCCATCTGGGGTCACGGCGCGCTGCTGGCGCCGGACTGGAGCGCCGACTGGCTGCACCGCGAAAGCATGGCGATGCTTGAGCTGCTTTCCCGTGACGCCGGTCTGGGTCCGTACGACTCGCTGACGGCGCAGCAACAGGCACCGCTGAAGGCGCGGGTGCAGGAAGAACTGCGCACCAACACCTGGGACGCGGCCAGCAACACCATCACCGTCTCGGCGCTGCGCGCGCACGCGATGGAAGCCGTCGCGGCGCACTACATGAGCCTGTTCGGCAACGACCCGGCCACGCACAAGCTGCGCGAAGGCTATGCCATGCGCGAGAACACCGTGGCCGAGATGGAGCATCGGCGCGAAGTCACCGCATTCTTCTGGTGGACCAGCTGGGCTGCTGCCACACAACGCCCGAACGAGGCGATGAGCTACACGCAGAACTGGCCGTACGAACCGCTGGCCGGCAACACGCCGACCTCGACCAGCTTCCTGTGGTCGGTCTTCAGCATCCTGTTCATGATCTTCGGCATTGGCCTGCTCGGCTGGCATCACGCCCGCCAGGTCAGCCACGAACCGCTGCCGACCGTTCCGGCCCACGATCCGCTGACCGAGTTCAAGGCCACGCCTTCGATGAAGGCCACCGGCAAGTATTTCTGGACCGTGCTGGGTTTGTTCCTGGCGCAGATCCTGCTGGGCGCCACCACCGCGCACTACCAAGTGGAGGGCCAGCAGGCCTACGGCTTCGCACTGGCCAACTACCTGCCGTACAGCCTCACCCGCACCTGGCACACCGAGCTGGCGGTGCTGTGGATCGCCACCGCGTGGCTGGCCACCGGGCTGTACATCGCGCCGCTGATCTCCGGCCATGAGCCGAAGTTCCAGCGGCTCGGGGTGAACTTCCTGTGGGTGTGCCTGCTGGTGATCGTGGTCGGCTCGTTCGCCGGCCAGTGGTTCGCGGTGATGGACAAGATGGGCCTGCAGTACAACTTCTGGTTCGGCCACCAGGGCTGGGAATACACCGACCTCGGCCGCTTCTGGCAGATCTTCCTGTTCATCGGCCTGATGTTGTGGCTGTTCCTGGTCGGCCGCGCGCTGTGGCCGGCGATGGACCGCAACAAGGAAGGCGCCTCGATCGTGGGCCTGCTGTTCCTCTCCACCGTGGCGATCGGCCTGCTCTACGGCGCCGGCCTGATGTGGGGCGAGCACACCCACATCGCGATGGTCGAGTACTGGCGCTGGTGGGTGGTGCACCTGTGGGTGGAAGGCTTCTTCGAGGTGTTTGCCACCGCGGTGATCAGCTATCTGTTCGTTCGCCTGGGCCTGCTGCGGGTGACCACGGCCACCACCAACGTGCTGTTCGCCACCATCGTGTTCATGGCCGGCGGCGTGCTCGGCACGCTGCACCACCTGTACTTCAGCGGCACCACCACCGCGGTGATCGCGCTGGGCGCCAGCTTCTCGGCGCTGGAAGTGGTGCCGCTGGCGCTGATCGGGCTGGAAGCCCACGACACCTGGAAGAAGCAGCACGCCGCACCGTGGATGGCGCGCTACCGCTGGCCGATCATGTTCTTCGTGGCAGTGAGCTTCTGGAACCTGGTCGGCGCGGGCCTGCTTGGCTTCCTGGTCAACACCCCGCTCGCGCTGTACTACATGCAGGGCCTGAACCTCACCGCCACGCATGGCCACACCGCGCTGTTCGGCGTGTACGGCATGCTCGGCCTGGGTCTGATGCTGTTCTGCCTGCGCGGCATCAAGCCGCAGGCCGAATGGCGCGAAGGCTGGCTGCGCGGTTCGTTCTGGCTGCTCAATATCGGCCTGTCGATGATGGCCGTGCTGACCCTGCTGCCGCTGGGCATCCTGCAGCTGAAGGCGGTGCTGGAACACGGCTACTGGTTCGCCCGCTCGGCCGAGTTCATGGACCGCCCACTGATCCACATGCTGGTGTGGATGCGCGTGCCGGGCGACACCCTGTTCGCCGTCGGCGCCCTGCTGATCGCGGTGTTCGTCGCCGCGCTGTGGCTGCGGCCCAAACGGCGGACGGCCGGCGCGCCCTTGTCGCAAGGCGTCCCCGAGAGAGCGTAATTCCTCGCGTACATGACGTACGTCAGGGCGCGCCGCACGGCGCGCCCTGATGCTTTCCCGAATCCCAAATTTCTGAACCCGCATGCTCGAGTTCTATCTGCAGATCAAATGGGTGCACATCGCCTGCGTGCTGGCCAGCGGGTCGTTGTTCGCCCTGCGCGGCTTGCTGGTGCAGGTCGGCCATGCCGGCGCCGCGCAATGGGAGCCGGTGCGCTGGCTCAGCTACGCCATCGACACCACCTTGCTCACCGCTGCGCTGATGCTGCTGAGCATCCTGCCCCGCGCGCTGTTCGCCAACGGCTGGTTGACCACCAAGCTGGTGCTGCTGGTGGCCTACGTGGTGCTCGCCACGCTGGCGCTGAAGCGGGCACCCACGCCACGCGCGCGGCTGGGCTTCTTCATGGCGGCACTGGCCACCTACGTCTACATGCTGGGCGTGGCCCGTATGCATCACCCGCTGGGCTGGCTGCACGGATGGCTGGCATGAGCGCCGCGCAACCGTTCGACCACGTCGAGCCGCGCGACCACACGCTGGACGCCTGCTTCCTCGGCCCCTACGGCGAAAACGACACGCTGCTGGAAAAACTGCTGGTGGAGTTCCTGCGCGACCACGTCTACTGGCGGCGCAACTTCCACCCGGAGGATCCGCCGGCGATCGCCACCGCCGCCGCGCACCACCCGGACTACCTCGCCTTCGAGTCGCGCATGCGCCGCGAGCTGCACCAGCTCTCTGCCGCGCTGAAGAAATCGGTGCCATTCCACAGCCCGCGCTACATCGGCCACATGGCCTCGGACCTGCTGCTGCCGGGGCTGGCGGCGCAGATGCTGACCCTGCCCTACAACCCGAACAACGTCAGCGAGGATGCCGCGCCGGTCACCGTCGACATGGAAGTGCAGGCCGGCCTGCAGCTGGCGCGCATGCTCGGCTATCCGCACGACCCGGCCCAGGAGGCCTGCGCGTTCGGCCACCTCACCTCCGGCGGCACCCTGGCCAACTACCAGGCGCTGCGCCTGGCGCTGGCGCTGAAGGCGTTTCCGGTGGCGCTGCGCGCTGCCGACGTGCCGGAGCTGGCGCTGCCGGCGGACGACTGGGCCGCCTTCAACCTCGCCCCCGCCGACGCCATCGCACTGCTGCAAGCCTGGCAGCTCTGGCTGGCCGCGCAGGCGCCGGCGCAACGCACGCACTGGCTGCAGCGGGTGGAGCGCGAACGCATCGAGCAGCGCGGCCTGGCCGGCTTCTTCGCCGCGCACCCGCAACTGCGCGTGCCGCTGGTGCTGGCGCCGGTCACCGCGCACTACTCGTGGAGCAAGGGGCTGAAGCTGCTCGGCCTCGGCCGCGACCAGCTGGAGCTGCTGCCCACCGACGGCATGCGGCTGGACCCCGCCGCCCTGCGCGCCACGCTGGAGCGCTGCGCGCGCGAGCGCCAGCCCGTACTGATGTGCGTGGCCGTGCTCGGCGGCACCGAGTACGGCACCATCGACCCGATTGACGCCGTGCTCGCCGCGCGGCAGGCCTCGCGCGCGCGCGGCCTGGATTTCGCCGTACACGTGGACGCCGCCTGGGGCGGCTACCTGGCCACGCTGTTCCGCCACGAGGACGGCTCGCTGCGCACGCGCGAGGAGGTGGCCGCCGACTACGTGCAATTCCCCACCCCGGCAGTGCATGCGGCGTTCGCCGCGCTGGGCGACACCGACTCGGCCACCGTCGACCCGCACAAGCTTGGCTACCTGCCCTACGGCAGCGGCGCCTTCATCTGCCGCGACCACCGCGCGATGGCACTGCTGGCCGAGCGCGCCGACTACGTGTTCCACGCCACCACGCCCGCCGGTTACCTGGCGCGCTACCGCAGCCTGGGCCAGTTCATTCCGGAAGGCTCGAAATCCGGCGCGGCGGCAGCCGCGGTGTACGTGACGCACAAGGTATTGCCGCTGGACCACGCCCACTTCGGCGCCCTGCCGCGCGCCACCGTGCGCGCGGCGGAGACCTTCCACGCACGTGCGCAGCGCTTCGCGCTGGAGCTGGCCGACGACGTCCATGCGCTGGTGCCGTTCGCGCCGGACAGCAACCTGGTCTGCCTCGCACTCAACCCCTGCGGCAACACCTCGGTGGCCGCGGCGAACACCTTCGTGCGCGTGTTGTATGACGAGCTGCGCTGCGACCCGCGCCAGCCGCTGCAAACGAAGGAGTTTTTCGGCTCGGTGACCAGCCTGCGCCCGGACATGCTGGGTCCGGCACAGACCTCGCGCATCTTCGCCGCGCTGGGCCTGGACCCGGCCAGCCTCGACCCGGACGAGGACCGCCTGCTGATCCTGCGCCACACGTTGATGAACCCGTACCTGATCGACCACGAGAACGGCATCAGCTACATCGACCGCTACTTCGATTTCCTCGCCCGGCGCGTGCACGCCCTGCGTGACGGCGTAGAGTCCTCCCCATGATTACGGAGCCCCCGATGGACAGCGTCCTGCGACTGGTCAACCCACAACGCGAGACCGACCTGCGCTGGGTGCACACCGCGCTGGCCAAGCTGGCCCAGGAGGCGGCACGCTCGGCCGACACCCACCTGCTCAAGCTGAACTTCCCCGGCTTCCACGGCATCGACTTCTACTTCAAGGACGAGGCCGCCCACCCCAGCGGCAGCCTGAAGCACCGCCTGGCCCGCTCGCTGTTCCTGTACGTGCTGTGCAACGGCTGGCTGCGCGGCGGACAGACCGTGGTGGACGCGTCCTCCGGCAGCACGGCGATCGCCGAGGCGTGGTTCGCGCGCCTGCTCGGCCTGCCGTTCATCGCGGTGATGCCGGCCTGCACCGCGCCGGGCAAGATCCGCGACGTGCAGGCGCTGGGCGGCGAGTGCGACCTGGTCGACGATCCCGCGCAGGTGCACGCGCGTGCCGCCAAACACGCCGCCCAGGGTGCCTGCCATCTCGACCAGTTCGGCCTGGCCGAGCGCGCCACCGACTGGCGCGGCAACAACAACATCGCCGAGTCGATCATCGGCCAGCTCGTGCTGGAAGCCGAGCCCGAACCGGCCTGGATCGTCTGCGGCGCCGGCACCGGCGGCACCTCGGCCACCATCGGCCGTTACCTGCGCTACCGCCGGCTGCATACGCAACTGTGCGTGGCCGAGCCGAGCGGCAGCGGCTACGTGCACGGCTGGCGCAGCCGCGACACGCAAGCGGTCGCCAGCCAGCCCACCCTGATCGAAGGCATCGGCCGGCCGCGGGTCGAACCGGGCTTCATCTTCGACGTGGTCGACCGGGTGATCGAGATACCCGACGCCGCCTCGATCGCCGCTGCCTGGCTGCTGGAGGAACTCATCGGCCACCGCTACGGCGGCTCGTCCGGCACCAACCTGGTCGCCTGCCTGCAACTGGCTGCCTCGATGCGCGCCCGCGGTGAGCGTGGCAGCATCGTCAGCCTGCTGTGCGATCGCGGCGAACGTTACGCGCAGACGCTGTTCGATCCCGACTGGCTGGCCGCCCACGACATCGACCTCGCGCCGTGGACGGCCGCGCTGCGCACCAGCCTGGCCAGCGGCCGCTCGCCGATCACGGCATGAGTGCCGTCAAGCCGCGCGAACCCGCGCCACCCGCCACGACGTTTGCCGTGCTCGGCCACGGCCGCTTCGGCCAGGCCTTCGTCGACCTGCTGTTGCAGGCAGGCCATCGCGTGCGCGTGTGGGATCCGCACGCGGATGTCCCCGCCGCGCTGGCCGCCGCGTCGATGCCGGCCGCGGTCGACGGCGCAGCGTGGGTCGTGCTGGCGATGCCGGTACCGCACATGCGCGCGGCCCTGCTCGCACTGCGTCCGTTGTTGCATGCCGGGCAGACCGTGCTCGACGTCGGCAGCGTCAAGATGCACCCCTGCACGACGATGGACGAACTGCTCGGCGCGGCCATTCCACACGTCGGCACGCATCCGCTGTTCGGCCCGCTCAGCCTGGCCCGCGACGAACGCCCGCGGCGCGTGGTGATCAGCCCCGCCGCGGGCCACCCACATGCCGCCGCACGCGCCGGCGCACTGTTCCGCACACTTGACTGCGAAGTCATCGAGCAGGATCCGGAAGCCCACGACCGCGCCATGGCGATGACCCATGCGCTGGCGTTCTTCGTCGCCAAGGGGCTGCTCGACATCGGCGTGGACGACGGCCTGGCGCTGGCGCCGCCCTCGTTCCAGGGCATGCAGCACATGCTGGCCGCGGTGCGCGGCGACGCCGGCCACCTGTTCGCCGCGATCCAGCGCGAGAACCCGTTCGCCGCCGAGGCGCGCGCGTTGCTGCTGGCGGAACTCGAGCGGGTGCACCAGCAACTGCTGGCCGACGCGGACGGCGACAGCCTGGCCATCCCCGCGCCACCCGCATGAGCTTCCGCGGCCCACGCAGTCTCTGCGCGCCGCCTCACTCGTGCCTGGACGATTCCGGCAGCGTCGCCAGCACCGCCAGCGCTTCGCGCAGCTCGGCCTGCAGGGCCAGCCACGAGCGCTCCCATTGACCTTCGTGCGGCGTGGCCAGAACAAAGCGCTGCAGCATCGTGCGGGCCTGCGCAAGCTGTGCGTGCAGCGCCGTGATTTCCGTCAGTGCGCGTTCGTGCGCGTCCTTGCCGACCATCAGGATCTTGCGGTCACGGCACACGCCGATGCACGGCTGCGGCGCTTCGATCTTGCCGCAGCCGATGCATTGCCAGGCCTGGATCCAGTCAGTCACGCCCCGGAGTCCGCTCAGGGTTCATCGTGCATCTCATGTGTGGCCGGAGCCGGCTTGTCCCAGCCGGGGTCGTTGAAGTATTGCGGGTAGTGCGCGATCGCCGCGCGCATATCGGCTACTGCCGAAACCTTTTTCGGGTCGGCCTTCAGCGTCAGCGCCGCGCTCGCCAGCGGCACCAGGATGCCGTGCAGCGCGGCATCGGGCTCGGGGGCCAGCTTGCAGTTGGCGAACATGTAGGTCACCGCCTGCTCGACCTCGGTGGCACGATCCACCGCCATCGGCGCGCTCATGTGGCCCATCTCGTAGTGGCGCAGTTCGTCTACCGCCGCATACGCGCGGCGCATGCCCTGGCTCAACGACGCGTCCGGCGCCCAGCGCTGTGCCGGCGCCGCCGCGGCGGATGTGGCGGCGGGCGCAGCATGGCTTTCATGGTTGTGCTGGGGGGACGCCTGCGCCGCCAGGCCCAGGCCCAGGCCCAGGCCACACGCCAGCGCTAGAACAGCTTTGACCGATTTCATGCGGAAGACTCCGGCAAGCGGCACGGCTGCCGCGGAGGGAAAGGCTAGCTCACCGCGGCATTGCTGCGACTGACTCACGTCAATCCGGCCCCATGCCGCACGCGCCTGCGACAAACGATCACCCGGGCCGCGTGGGCGCGCCGCAAGAACGCCCCGTCCGGCACCACCGTCGACGGCGGCAAGTTGTCCGGCGTCAACCCATGCGACGCGGCGTTGTGTATAAATTGACCCCATCCATGCCGATAGCCACCTGCGCGCCGGAATCGACGGGGCATGCCGGCGCGACTCACCTGGAGGAGCAGACCTTGCAGTTCGACATCATCCGCAGGCTGGTTCGTCGCGTGGCGCCGGTCATGCTGGCCATCGCCGGCCTGGCAACGTGGCCCGCGGGCCATACCGTCGCGGGCGCGCCGCCGGTGGCCCAGGCACGGATCGCCGTGGCGGCCAATTTCGCCGAGGTGGCGCACCTGCTGGCGGAACAATACACGCGCCGCAGCGGCAACCGCATCGATATCAGCGTGGCCTCGACCGGCAAGCTGTATGCGCAGATCCGCCATGGCGCGCCGTTCGACGTGCTGCTGGCGGCGGACGACAGCACGCCGCAACGCCTGGTCGACGAAGGGCTGGCGGTGCGTTCATCGCTGTACGACTACGCCACCGGCCGGCTGGTGTTGTGGAGCCGCGACGCCACGCTGGCCGCCGACGGCGAACAGGTGCTGCGCCAGCACGACTTCCGCAAGTTCGCGATCGCCAACCCCGCGCTGGCACCCTACGGCGCCGCCGCGCGCCAGGTGCTGCAGCACGTCGGCCGCTGGGACGCGCTGCAGCCGCGGCTGGTGCTCGGCGAAAACGTGGGCCAGGCCACCCAGTTCGTGCTGAGCGGCAATGCCGAGGCGGGGCTGTTGCCGCGCTCGCTGGTGCTGGAGGCGCAACGGCAGGTCGGCGGTTCGGCCTGGCTGGTGCCCGCCGACTGGCACCGGCCGATCGTCCAGAGCGCGGTGTTGCTCGACCACGGCCGCGACAACCCGGCGGCGATTGGCTTCCTGGCATATCTGCACGACGATACCGCGCGACGCACCATCGCGGCCCACGGGTATGACTGAGCCGGCACCGGCATCGTGGCGACGGCCATGACGACGCTGCCGGCCGCCATCCTGGTCACCCTCAAGCTTGCCGGGATGACCACGCTGATCCTGCTGTTGCTGGGCATGCCGCTGGCCTGGTGGCTGGCGCGCACCCGTTCGCGCTGGCGCATGCCGGTTGGGGCGCTGGTTGCCCTGCCGATGGTGCTGCCGCCTACCGTGCTGGGCTTCTACCTGTTGCTGGGCATGGGGCCGGACGGACCGCTCGGCCAGCTCACCACAGCACTGGGACTGGGCACGCTGGCGTTCACTTTCCCCGGACTGCTGCTTGCCTCGGTGCTGTATTCGCTGCCGTTCGTGGTGCACCCGCTGCAGTCCGGCTTCGCCGCGATCGACGCGAGCGTGCTGGAGGCCGCCGCCACGCTGCGCGCGTCCCCGTTCGACCGCTTCGTCAGCGTGGTGCTGCCGCTGTCGAAACCGGCGCTGGTCACCGCCACGCTGTTCGGCTTCGCCCATACGGTGGGCGAGTTCGGCGTGGTGCTGATGGTGGGCGGCAACATCGACGGCCAGACGCGGGTGCTGTCGGTACTGCTGTACGACCAGGTCGAAGCCATGGCGTACACCGACGCCCACCGACTGGCCGCCGGGTTGCTGGCGTTCTCCTTCGGCATGCTGTTGGTGATGCAGTGGCTGGGCCGGCGAACGGCGCTCAGTGCATGACTGAGCCGGCTCCGGGCATCGAGCTGCGCCTGCAGCTGCGGCGCACGAATTTCGCGCTGGACGTGGCGCTGTCGCTGCCCGCGCAGGGCGTCGCCGTGGTGTTCGGCCCCTCCGGCAGCGGCAAGAGCACCCTGCTGCGCGCCATCGCCGGCCTCGAGCCGCACACCTGCGGACTGCTACGCATCGGCACGGAGACCTGGCAGGACGCACACGTGCGTCTGCCGCCGCACCGGCGCCGGGTGGGCGTGGTGTTCCAACACGCGGCGCTGCTGCCGCACCTGTCGGTGCACGACAACTTGCGCTACGGCTGGCGGCGCGCCGGCGCGCCAACGGGCGTCATGCAGGAGTGGATCGACAAGCTGGCGCTGGGGCCGCTGCTGGCGCGGCCGCCTGCCACACTGTCCGGTGGCGAGCAGCAGCGCGTGGCGCTCGGCCGCGCGCTGGTGTGCCAACCGCGCTGGCTGCTGCTGGACGAACCGCTGAGCGCACTCGACGCCGAGCGGCGCGGCGAGATCCTGCCGTACCTGGAAGCGATCCGGCGCGAGACGCGCATCCCCCTGCTGTACGTCACCCATGCGGTGGAAGAAGCCGCCCGCCTGGCCGACCATCTGGTGCTGCTCGAAGCCGGCAGGGTGCGCATCGCCGGCCCGGCGCTGGAAGTATTGAACCGCGGCGACCTGCCGCTGGCACTGCGCGACGACGCCGCGACCGTGATCGAGGCCAGCGTACTCGGCCACGACGGGCACGGCCTGCTGCGGCTGGGTACACCCGCCGGCACGCTGCACGCCCACGGCCCCGCCCACCCCGCCGGTACCCGCGTGCGCCTGCGCGTGCAGGCGCGCGACGTCAGCGTCGCGTTGAGCGCGCACACCGACACCAGCGTGCTGAACATCGTGCCGGCGGTGCTGCAATCGCTGTCGCCGCTGTCCAACGGGCAGCTCCAGTTGCAGCTGCTGGCCGGTGGCCTCCCCTTGCTGGCGCGTGTCTCGCACCAGTCGGCGCTGCGCCTGCAGTTGCGCGAGGGCCTGGCCGTGTGGGTGCAGATCAAGTCGGTGGCACTGCTGGTCTGAAACGCGCCGCGGCATGGCCCGGCGCCGAAGCCGGCCCGACCGTGCCGGCGGCCTTCGCCGGGCGGGTTGACTGCAGTCAATTTGCGCCCGGCCCAGCCGTCCTAATCTTTCCGCAGACACGGACGCACGCATGCCGTCGAGAAGCCGACCCGTGCCGCGATTCGCGTCCACCCGTTACCGACCACGGATACCGGACCGTGATCCCCCGCCGTCTATTCCGGCTTCGCCGGCGACCATCGAGAAACGCCACATGCAGCAGGCATCGCGCGTCCCCTCTTCCGCCCTGGCAGGACTCTCGCCAGCCTACTTCGGCATGGTCATGGCCACCGGCATCGTCTCGATCGGTGCCTGGCGCCTGGGCTTGCCGAAGCTGGCCTGGGGCCTGTTCGCCATCAACGTCGGCGTCTATGCACTGCTCTGGCTGCTCTACGTCTTGCGCCTGGCGCGCTATCCGAAACGATTCCTGGGCGACCTGACCGACCACCTGAGCGGGCCGGGTTTTTTCACCATGGTGGCCGCATCGAGCATCCTGGGCTCCCAGTTCCTGCTGCTGGCCGGCAGTGTCCGCGGCGGCCTGCTGCTGTGGGGCGTGGCGATCGTGCTGTGGCTGGCGCTGACCTACACGGTGTTCACCGCCTTCACCGTCAAGGAAGGCAAACCCACGCTGGACCGTGGCATCAGCGGCGGCTGGCTGCTGGCGGTGGTGGCAACCCAGTCGATCGCGGTGCTGAGCGCCCTGCTCGCCGCGCACACGGCGCAGCCGTACAAGCTGGAGCTGAATTTCTTCGCGCTGTCGATGTGGCTGTGGGGCGGCATGCTGTACATCTGGATGATGTCGCTGATCTTCTACCGCTACACGTTCTTCGAGTTCTCGCCGGCCGATCTGTCGCCGCCGTACTGGATCAACATGGGCGCGATGGCCATTTCCACCCTGGCCGGTTCGCTGCTCAGCATCAATGTGGTGGATGCGCCCTACCTGTTGTCGCTGCAACCCTTCATCAAGGGTTTCACGGTGTTCTACTGGGCCACCGGCACCTGGTGGATCCCGATGCTGCTGGTGCTCGGCGTGTGGCGCCATGTCTACAAGCGTTTTCCGCTGCGCTACGACCCGCTGTACTGGGGCGCGGTCTTCCCGCTGGGCATGTACGCCACCAGCACGCTGGAAATGACCAAGGCGATGGGCTTCGGTTTCCTCGGCTTCCTGCCGAAGCTGTTTTTCGCGATCGCGCTGGTCGCCTGGCTCGGCGCGTTCATCGGCGTCGTGCGCAACCTGTGGCGCCTCGCGTTCGGTTCGCGCGCGCCGTCGACGTGACCGCTTCGTCCAGTTTGCCCGATGACGCGCCACACCGACTCCACGATCCACGTCAGACACAAGCAGCAAGCCACCACGCTCAGCCTCGCCGGCTGATTCCCACGAGACGACCCGAGGACCACCATGAACACGAAATCAGGCCCTGGCGCTGCGCCAGCCACGCACTCAAGCGGCGCGGACATCGACGACTGGCGCCCGGAGGACCCCGCGTTCTGGCAGACGACCGGCAAGCGGATCGCCTACCGCAACTTGTGGATCTCGATCCCCGCCCTGCTATGCGGCTTCGCGATCTGGGGCATGTGGGGCATCATCACGGTGCAGATGCTCAACCTCGGTTTTCCGTTCACGCAAGCCGAGCTCTTCACGCTGACCGCGATCGCCGGCATCGCCGGCGCCACGATGCGCATCCCGGCATCGTTCCTGATCCGCCTCGCGGGCGGGCGCAACACGATCTTCCTGACCACGGCGATGCTGCTGGCGCCGGCCATCGGCACCGGCATCGTGCTGCAGCACAAGGACTGGCCGCTGTGGGCCTTCCAGCTGATGGCGTTGTGGTGCGGCGTCGGTGGCGGCAATTTCGCATCATCGATGTCCAACATCACCGGCTTTTTCCCCAAGCGGCTGCAGGGCACGGCGCTCGGCCTCAACGCGGGACTCGGCAACTTCGGCGTGACGACGATGCAGATCGTCATTCCGCTGGTCATGACGGTGAGCATCTTCGGCGCCCTCGGCGGCGGCCCCGAGACCCTGCTCAAGGAAAGCGGCTGGATCTTCGGCAAGATTCCGGCCGGCACGCCGACCTGGATACAGAACTCGGGCTTCGCCTGGGCGCTGTCGCTGGTGCCGCTGTCGATCCTGTGCTGGTTCGGCATGAACAACCTGAAGACGATCTCACCCGCCACCGGCAACTCGCTCGTCGCGTTCGCGAAGATCACCTACCTGTACACGCTCGCCTTCGTGCCGTCGATTTTCATGCTCTGGCTGTACCTGCCGGCGCCGACCGGCCTGGGCGTGCTCAACGTCTGGGCCGCGATCCCGCTTGACATCATCCTGATGCTGGCGGTGATGAAGCTCGCCGCCTTCGGCCCGATGAAGGAGGGCGTGACCAGGCAGTTCGAGATTTTCCGCAACCGGCACACCTGGGCGATGACGATCCTCTACATCGTCACCTTCGGCTCGTTCATCGGTTTCTCGATGGCGCTGCCGCTGTCGATGAAGGTGATCTTCGACGTCATCCACGTGCCAGACGCGAACGGCGTGATGGCGCACACGCAGCCGAATCCGAATGGGTTGCCGGTGCTCGCCTACGCTTGGATCGGCCCCTTCGTCGGCGCATTGACGCGCCCGATCGGCGGCTGGATCTCGGACAAGATCGGCGGCTCGATCGTCACCCAGTGGGTCTCCGTGGTGATGGTCGTCGCCTCGGTGGCGGCCGGCTACGTGATGATGAAGGCCTACCACTCGGCGACGCCCGAGGACTACTTCTTCACCTTCCTCGCGCTGTTCGTCCTGCTGTTCGCCGCCACCGGCGTAGGCAACGGCTCGACCTTCCGCACCATCGGCGCGATCTTCGACCGCCAGCAGGCCGGTCCGGTGCTGGGCTGGACTTCAGCCGTCGCCGCCTACGGTGCGTTTGCCGCGCCGGTGGTGATCGGGGAGCAGATCAAACTCGGGACACCCGAGATGGCGATGTACGGTTTCGCGGCGTTCTATGCCCTGTGCCTGTTGCTCAACTGGTGGTTCTACCTGCGCAAGAACGCGTACGTGAAGAATCCCTGATCGCAGGCAGCGAGCCGGCAGGCGCGGCTCGCCGCGTTTGCCGGTGTTGCGCGCAGCCTGCGCGTGCCGCACTCCGCCCGTAGCCGCCACGCGCTCAGCGGTCCCGCGGCACAGCCATAGCATCCATGACCTCCGGCAGATCCGTCTCGCGGCCGATCTGCGGGAAGTGCCGACGTTCCATGCGCCGAATCGCGAAGTGCATCCACGCCAGCGAAGCGGCCGCCAGGACGAACAACAGCATGAAGCAGCTGGTCCACACGCCGACGACGTCGTTCAATACGCCGAACGCGATCGGCAGGACAAAACCGCCCAGTCCGCCGATCATGCCGACCACGCCGCCCACCGAACCGACATGCTGGGGGTAATAGACTGGGATGTGCTTGTACACCGCCGCCTTGCCCAGCGACATGAAGAAACCCAGCACGAACACCAGCACCGTGAACGGCACCACGCCGGTCGCCAGGTGCAGGGTGATGTCGCTCCTGATGCCCTTCACGACATATTGGGTGTCCGGATAGGCGAGCAGGAAGGTGCAGATGGCGGAGACGCCGAAGGTCCAGTACATCACCCTGCGCGCGCCGATGCGGTCGGACAGCACCCCGCCAACGATGCGGAACAGGCTGGCCGGAATCGAATAGAAGGCAGCAAGAATGCCGGCGGTCCTCACGTCCAGCTTGTAGACACCGGTGAGGAAGTGCGGCAGCCACAAGGCCAGCGCCACGAAACCGCCGAAAACGAAGAAGTAGTAGAGCGAAAAACGCCACACCTGCAGGTTGCGCAGCGGCATCATCTGTTCGCGGAACGACATCGGCTTGGTACCTGACTTGCGCCGCTGCGCCAATGAAGGGTCCTCCCGACTGAACAGGTAGAACAGCACGGCGGTCAGTGCCAGAGCGATCGCCCAGATCTTGCTGACCATGATCCAGCCCGCAGCAACCATCACCATCGGTGCCAGCAGCTTGGTGACCGCGGCGCCGACGTTGCCCGCGCCGAAGATACCCAGCGCCGTGCCCTGCCGGCTCGCCGGGAACCACTTCGACACGTAGGCCACCCCGACCGAGAATGCGCCGCCGGCAATGCCGACGAACAACGCGGCGACCAGAAACTGCGGGTAGGTGTGCGCGTAGCCAAGCATCCAGGTGGCCACGGCCGCACACAGCATCACCGCGGCGAACACGCGATGGCCGCCGTACTGGTCGGCCCAGATGCCGAGCAGCAGGCGGATCAGCGATCCGGTAAGGATGGGCGTGGCGATCAGCAGGCCGAACTGGGTTTCATTGAGGCCGAGTTGCTGCTTGATCTGGATGCCGATGATGGAGAATATCGTCCACACCGCAAAACACACGGTGAAGGCGAAGGTGCTTAGCCACAGGGCACGCTGCTGCTCGCCACGAGACACGATGCTCGACTCATGCATGCTGGTGAATCCGGTAGATGTGAGGTGTTGAAGGCCGGTCCACGGGAAGACCGGCTGTCGTTGTCGCGGAAACGTGCGGCCGGCACATCAGGCGCTGGCCAGTGCCTCGATCGCATCCAGACCGCGCACCGGGTAACGCTCCTGCAAGCCGAGCAGGTAGAGCTGCAGCTCGCGTTGACGCACCTGCAATTCCAGATAGTCGGAAATCCGCTCCCGAACCGCGTCGAACGCCTGCTCGGCGCCGGGCTGGATGCCATCGACGCTGACCACGTGGTAGCCCCAGCGCGATTCGACCGGAAATGCCGCCAGGCCTTCGCGCAGACGGAACACCTGACGATCGAATTCGGGCGTGGCCTGGCCCCGCTGCAACCAGCCGAGTTCACCGCCCTGCGTCTTCGACGGACAGTCGGAATGGCGCATCGCGAAATCGGCAAACAGCACAGGGTTGATCTTCAGCTCGGCGATCAGGCGCTCGGCCTCGGTACGGGCGCGGATGCGGCCAGTGACATCGTCGGCCGCCGCACCCAGCAGGACGTGCCGCACACGGACCAGGTCGGGCGCGCGGAACAGCTGGCGGTTCTGCTCGTAGTAGCGCCGGCAAGCCTCTTCCGCAGGCACGCGATCCTCGATTTCGCGTTCCAGCAGCACGCGGATGCCGGCCTCCTCTATGGTTTCCTGGCTCTCGGCCGGCACCTGGCCAGCCAGGCCGAGCCGCTGTACTTCGCGACGCAGCAGCTCGCGTACCACCAGCGCGCGGGCTGCAGCGGCGCGGGACTGCGCCGGGGTCGGCGCACGATGGTGCTGCATCTCCTGCGCGATCTCGGCTTCACTGATCGCCTGCTCGTCCACGAACAGGTAGCACGGCGCCGGCTGGCCCAGCGTGCGCGGGCCCTCGCCCTTGCTGTCGTGCCGATGCTCGTGCGCCTCCTGCGTCACCGGCTTGGCCGAATCGATGATGGTCAGCGGGATGCCTCGCGCATCGGCTTTGCCCAGCGTCATGCTCAGTCCCTCGATCCGTAGCGCAACGTCGCCTGGCGCCGGCGCACCACCTGGTAGGGCCGCCACAGGTAGCTGATGGGGATGCTCCACACGTGCACCAGCCGCGTGAACGGCGCCACCAGGAACAGCGTCATGCCGAGGAAGATGTGCGCCTTGTAGATCCAGTGCACGCCGATCACGTAACTTGCCGCGCCCCAGCGGAAGGTGACGATGTGCTGCGCCCACTCGGCCAGGGCAATCATCACGCTGCCGTCCATGTGGTGGCTGGAAAGCACGATGGTGTACAGGCCGAGCAGCAGCTGCAGCAACAGCAACACCAGGATCACGGTGTCGCCGGTGGTGCCGGTGGCACGCACCCGCGGGTTGAACAGCCGGCGCACCAGCAGGATCAGCAGGCCCGCCAGGCAGATCACGCCGAACACGCCGCCGACCACTATCGCCAGCAGCTGCTTCTGCGGCGCGGTGATCACCAGCTCGTAGACCGCATGCGGCGTCAGCAGGCCGACCAGATGACCGCCGAGCACGATCAGGATGCCGACGTGGAACAGGTTGCTGCCCAGGCGCATGCCGCGACCGGACAGCAGCTGGCTGGAGCCGGTGCGCCAGGTGTACATGGCGCGATCGAAGCGCGCCCAGCTGCCGATGAAGAACACCGCCATGGCGATGTACGGGTACAGCTGGAAGGCGAATTGGTCGAGATAGTTCATGGCTGCACCTGCGGGGCGGCAGTGGATGGCGAAGGCCGGCGCGTGCTCGGCCGGCAGCTGTCGTCAGGCGCATCGGCGCCGAAACGGACCGCTTCCTCCTCCCACAACCGATCCATCGCCTCGGCGGTGTCGTCGCGCGGCTCCTCGCTGGCGCGTTGGCGCAGCAGCGCCAGGTCGGGCTTGCCGTCGGCCAGTTCCAGCAGCAGCTCGAACAGCACCTGGCTGGGGCTGCCGCGCTCGCCGGCGCGCGCCGCGAGCATGCCGACGATGTGGCTGATGTGGCCGAGCCAGTCGTGCACCTCGGCCGGCGGGCGCTGTGCCAGGAATTCCAGCAGCAGCGGCAGGTAATCGGGCAGTTCCTTCGCCGCCAGCTCGAAGCCCTGCTTGCGGTAGGCCTCGATCAGGTCAACCATCGCCTGGCCGCGGTCGCGCGATTCGCCGTGGATGTGCTCGAACAGCAGCAGGCTCATCGAGCGGCCACGGTCGAAGGTCTGCAGCCAGGCGTCCTGCGCGGTCAGCGGGTCGGTGTCGAGCAAACCCTGCACGAAACCCGTCAATGCCTTCCGCCGCGCCGCCGGCAGCGCCGGGTCGGCGGCGGCGGCGAGCAGTTCGTCGCCGTGCTGCCACAACGCGTCGTCGGGGTAGTCCAGCAGCACGCCGATCAGTTTCAGCAGGCTCATGGGGCGACTCCGTCTTTTTCCTTGCGCACCGGCTGCACCGTGAAGGTGGTGATCTTGCGCTCGCCGAACAGATCGGCCGGGCTGTTGCCGCTGCAGCCGTTGCCGAAGGTGAAGCCGCAGCCGCCGCGTTCGCCGAACGCGTCGTTGGCGTATTCGCGATGCCCGGTTGGAATGACGAAGCGGTCCTCGTAGTTGGCGATGGCGAGGTAGCGGTACATGTCCTCGGCCTGCGCCACGCTCAGACCGGCCTGCTTCAGTACGGCCAGATCCTCGATGCCGTCGACGTTGCGCGCGCGGCGCCACGCGCGCATCGCCATCATCCGCTCCAGCGCGCGCACCACCGGCGCCTCGTCGCCGGCCGACAGCAGGTTGGCGAGATAACGCAGCGGAATACGCAGCGAGGCGACATCCGGCAGCTCGCCGTTCATGCCCACGCGACCGCGCTCGGCGGCGGACTGGATCGGCGACAGCGGCGGCACGTACCACACCATCGGCAAGGTGCGGTATTCCGGGTGCAGCGGCAACGCCAGCTTCCAGTCGATCGCCAGCTTGTAGACCGGCGAGCCCTTGGCCGCCTCCAGCCAGTTGTCGGGGATGCCTTCCTTGCGTGCGGCCTCGATCACTGCCGGATCGAACGGGTCGAGGAAGATGCTCAGATGCGCCTGGTACAGGTCCTTCTCGGCCGGCACCGAGGCGGCTTCCTGGATGCGGTCGGCGTCGTACAGCATCACGCCGAGGTAGCGGATGCGCCCGACGCAGGTCTCCGAGCACACGGTCGGCTCGCCCATCTCGATGCGCGGGTAGCAGAAGGTGCACTTTTCCGACTTGCCGCTCTTCCAGTTGTAGTAGATCTTCTTGTACGGGCAGGCCGACACGCACATGCGCCAGCCGCGGCACTTGTCCTGGTCGATCAGCACGATGCCGTCTTCCTCGCGCTTGTAGATCGCGCCGGAGGGACACGCCGACACGCACGCCGGGTTGAGGCAGTGCTCGCACAGGCGCGGCAGGTACATCATGAAGGTCTTCTCGAACGCGCCGTAGATCTCCTTCTGCACGTTGTCGAAGTTTCGGTCCTTGGCGCGCTTGGCGAATTCGGTGCCGAGGATTTCCTCCCAGTTCGGCCCCCATTCGATTTTCTGCATGCGCTCGCCGCTGATCAGCGAGCGCGGGCGCGCGGTGGGTTGGTGCTGGCCTTCCGGCGCCTGGTGCAGGTGCTGGTAGTCGAAGGTGAACGGCTCGTAGTAGTCGTCGATCTGCGGCAGGTCGGGGTTGGCGAAGATCTTCGACAGCATGCGCCAGCGGCCGCCGGCGCGCGGCACCAGCTTGCCGGCACCGGTGCGCACCCAGCCGCCGTTCCACTTGTCCTGGTTCTCCCACTCCTTCGGGTAGCCGATGCCGGGCTTGGTCTCGACGTTGTTGAACCAGGCGTACTCGACGCCTTCGCGGCTGGTCCACACGTTCTTGCAGGTGATCGAGCAGGTGTGGCAGCCGATGCACTTGTCGAGGTTGAGCACCATCGCGATCTGGGCACGGACTTTCATCACGCCACCTCCTTGGCATCCGCCGGCCTGGGGGGGACGGAACCCGGTTCGCCGTCCAGCCAGTCGACCTTGTCCATCTTGCGCACGATCACGAACTCGTCGCGGTTGGTGCCGCAGGTGCCGTAGTAGTTGAAGCCCCAGGCCAGTTGCGCGTAGCCGCCGATCATGTGGGTCGGCTTGAGCACCACGCGGGTGACCGAGTTGTGGATGCCGCCGCGGGTGCCGGTGATTTCCGAACCGGGCATGTTGATGATGCGTTCCTGTGCGTGGTACATCATCGCCATGCCCGGCATCACGCGCTGGCTGACCACCGCGCGTGCGGCGATCGCGCCGTTGATGTTGAACAGCTCGATCCAGTCGTTGTCCTCGATGCCGGCCTCGCGCGCATCGTCCTCGCTGATCCACACGATCGGACCGCCGCGCGACAGGGTCTGCATCAGCAGGTTGTCGCTGTAGGTGCTGTGGATGCCCCACTTCTGGTGCGGGGTGATCCAGTTCAGCACGATCTCGCGGTGACCGTTGCCGCGTTTGTTGTGCAGCGGCTCGATGGTCTTGGTGTCGACCGGCGGGCGGTAGCTCATGAAGCCCTCGCCGAAGGCGATCATCCACTCGTGGTCCTGGTAGAACTGCTGGCGGCCGCTGATGGTGCGCCACGGGATCAGCTCGTGCACGTTGGTGTAGCAGGCGTTGTAGCTGACGTGATCGTCCTCCAGGCCCGACCAGATCGGCGAGGAGATGATCTTGCGCGGCTGCGCCTGGATGTCGCGGAAGCGGATCGCCTCGTGTTCCTTGCCGCGCGCCAGATGGGTGTGCTCGCGACCGGTGAACCTGCCCAGCGACTCCCAGGCCTTGACCGCGACGTGGCCGTTGGTCTCCGGCGCCAGATGCAGCACCACCTCGCAGGCGTCGATCGCGGTGTCGATGCGCGGCCGTCCGTGGCTGACGCCCGGCTCGGTCACCGCGTGGTTGAGCTTGCCGAGGAAATCGACCTCGTCGCGCGTATCCCACTGCATGCCCTTGCCGCCGTTGCCGAGCTTGTCCAGCAGCGGCCCGAGCGAGGTGAACTTCTTGTACAGGTTGGGGTAGTCGCGCTCGACCACGGCGATCGACGGCATGGTCTTGCCGGGAATCGGCTCGCACTGGCCTTTCTTCCAGTCGGTGACGCCGAACGGCATGGCCAGCTCGCCGGGCGTGTCGTGCAGGGTCGGTACCAGCACCAGGTCCTTTTCCACCCCCAGCACGCCGGGCGCCATGTCGCTGACCGAGCGGGCGACGCCCTTGAAGATGTCCCAGTCGCTGCGCGATTCCCACGCCGGGTCCACCGCCTTGGACAGCGGGTGGATGAATGGGTGCATGTCGGAGGTGTTGAGATCGTTCTTCTCGTACCAGGTCGCCGTCGGCAGCACGATGTCCGAGTACAGCGCAGTGGTGCACATGCGGAAATCCAGCGTCACCAGCAGGTCGAGCTTGCCTTCCGGCGCCTCGTCGCGCCACGCCACTTCCTCGGGCTTGACCGCGCCGCGCTCGCCCAGGTCCTTGCCCTGCAGGCCATGCCGCGTGCCCAGCAGGTGCCGCAGCATGTACTCATGGCCCTTGCCGGAGGAACCGAGCAGGTTCGAGCGCCAGATGAACAGCACGCGCGGAAAATTCTGCGGCGCATCGGGATCGGCGTAGGCGAAGTCCAGCTTGCCCTGCTGCAACTGCTCGACCACGTATTCGGCTGGCGAACGGCCGGCCTGTTCGGCGGCCTTGACGATCTCCAGCGGGTTGCGGTCCAGCTGCGGCGCGCTGGGCAGCCAGCCCATGCGGATCGCCTGCAGGTTGAGATCGGCCTGGCTGCCGGTGAAGCGGGCCGGGTCGGCCAGCGGCGACAGGATTTCCTTCATCTCCAGCTTTTCGTAGCGCCACTGGTCGGACATGAAGTAGAAGAACGAGGTGCCGTTCATCTGTCGCGGCGGGCGGCTCCAGTCCAGGCCGAACGCCAGCGGTTGCCAGCCGGTCTGCGGGCGCAGTTTTTCCTGCCCCACGTAGTGCGCCCAGCCGCCGCCGGTCTGGCCGATGCAGCCGCACATCATCAGCATGTTGATCAGGCCGCGGTAGTTCATGTCGTTGTGGAACCAGTGGTTCATGCCGGCGCCGACGATGATCATGCTGCGGCCGCGGGTCTTGGCCGCGGTGCCGGCGAATTCGCGGGCGATCTCCACCACCTCGGCGCGCGGCACGCCGGTGATCTTCTCCTGCCACGCCGGCGTGCCCGGCACGTTGTCGTCGTAGCCGGACGCCACGTTGGCGCCGCCGAAGCCGCGGTCGACGCCGTAGTGCGCCAGCAGCAGGTCGTAGACGGTGGCAACCTCCCACTGCTTGCCGTCGGCCAGCTGCAGGCGGCGCACCGGCACGTTGCGCTCGAGGATGTCCTCGAACTTCGAGGCGGTCCAGCGGTCGTGCTCGATGCCGCCGAAGTACGGGAAGCTGACCGCCTCGATGCCGTCGTTGGCGTCCTTTAGCGACAGCCGCAGGCGGGTCGCCCGGCCCTGGCTATCCTTTTCCTCGATATTCCACTTGCCCTGCTCGCCCCAGCGGAAGCCGACCGAACCGTTGGGCACGGTGATCTCGCCGCTGTGCTCGTCCAGCGCCAGCGTCTTCCACTCGGGGTTGTTCGATTCGCCCAGCCCGCCGAGGTCGCTGGCGCGCAGGAAACGCTCCGCTACCAGGCGGCCGTCGGCACGCCGCTCCAGCCGCACCAGCAGCGGCATGTCGGTGTACTGGCGGCAGTAGTCGATGAAGTACTCCGTCGGGTGGTCGACGTGGAACTCCTTCAGGATCACGTGGCCGAAGGCGAACGCCAGCGCCGCATCGGTGCCCTGCTTGGGGTGCAGCCAGTGGTCGGTGAGCTTGGCGACTTCGGCGTAGTCGGGCGTGATCGCCACCGTCTTGGTGCCGTTGTAGCGGGCCTCGGTGAAGAAGTGCGCATCGGGCGTGCGCGTCTGCGGCACGTTGGAACCCCACGCGATGATGTAGCGGCTGTTGTACCAGTCGGCCGATTCGGGCACGTCGGTCTGCTCGCCCCACACCTGCGGCGAGGACGGCGGCAGGTCGCAGTACCAGTCATAGAACGACAGGCAGGTGCCGCCCAGCAGCGACAGGTAGCGCGCGCCCGAGGCGTAGGAGATCATCGACATCGCCGGGATCGGCGAGAAGCCGATCACGCGATCGGGGCCGTGCTGCTTCACCGTGTGCAGGTTGGACGCGGCGATGATCTCGTTGGCTTCGTCCCAGCGCACGCGCACGAAGCCGCCCATGCCGCGCTTGCTCTTGTACGACTTCGCCTTGGCCGGGTCGCCGACGATGCTGGCCCATGCCTCGACCGGCGCCATCGTCTTGCGCGCCTCGCGCCACAGGCGCAGCAGCGCGCCGCGCACCAGCGGGTACTTCAGCCGGTTGGCGCTGTACAGGTACCAGGAATAGCTGGCCCCGCGCGGGCAGCCGCGCGGCTCGTGGTTGGGCAGGTCCGGCCGCGTGCGCGGGTAGTCGGTCTGCTGGGTTTCCCAGGTCACCAGGCCGTTCTTGACGTAGATCTTCCAGCTGCACGAGCCGGTGCAGTTCACGCCGTGGGTGGAGCGCACGATCTTGTCGTGCTGCCAGCGGGCGCGATAGCCGTTTTCCCAATCCCGATTGTCCGTGCGGGTGGTGCCGTGGCCCGCCGAAAACGTCTCTGAGCTGCGCTTGAAGAACTGCAGCCGGTCAAGGAAGTAACTCATGCAAAGCCCTCTTGGCAGTCTGTGGCGTCGTCGTGTCAGCAGCGCTTGCGCATCACTTCCGTCAGCCCGATGGACGGAGCCTAGGCGAGTGATGCCACCATAAAATTGACACCGATCAAGAGCACGGAATCATGACCAGATTGGTACGGATTCGACTCGGTCGGCGCAACCTGTCCGCAAGTTCCGCCGCAACGGTTGCCACACCTGCGCTGGTGTCGTGAGCACGGCATCCCCCCCCGCCGCATGCCGCCGGCGCGGTCACGCTGCGACGCCCTGCCGCAGCGGCTTCCTCAGCGCGGGCGCGGCGGCGCGCCGCGGCGACTCACGCTGTCGCGCACATCCACCTCGAACAGCAGCCGCCACTCGGCCGCGGCGCTGGCCGGCAGCGCGAATTCCAGCCCCTTTTTGCACGGCAATTGCTGCACGTACGCCTCCACGCGCTCGACCGGCAGGCTGAACGACCAGCTGTCGCCGCGCCGCTGCAGCCCGGCCTGCGCCACGGGCAGCAGCGCCAGCGAAAAGCCGAATACGGCGCCGTCGGGAAGGTGGCTCACACTGTCCAGCGCCCGGCCGTCGCGCAGGCGTGCGAGTTCGTCTTCGTCGATCCGCAGGCGCCATTGCTGGCCATCGATCTGCAACTTCACGGCTGCACCTCCTGCCACTGTTCGGGCGTGTTGCAATTGACCAGGCAGCGGCGCTCGTCGTCGTCGACGGCCAGTTCCGCACCCTGCAGCCGGGCATGCAGGGCGCGCAGCGAACGCATGCGCGGCACCTGGCCGGCGACAGCCGCGATCGCCGCGCGCGTCGTTTCGTCCAAGCGCAGGCACAGCGGCAGCACATGCCCGGCGAACATCGCGCAGGATATTTCTTCGGCCTCCGCCAGTGCGCCGAGCAGTCGCCGCAGCAACCCGCTCGTCAGTCGCGGCATGTCCACCGGCAGTATCAGATAGATGCCGTCCGACTGGGTCTGCGCCAGGGTCAGCAGGCCGCCGACGGGGCCCAGGCCGGGCTGCCGGTCGGGCAGGCCCTGCACCTCGGGATCGGGGCCGCAGGTCAGCACGCGTTGCGCGCCGGCCTGCTCCAGCAAGCCGCGCATGTGCTGCAGCAGCGGGCGACCGCGCCACGGCAGGGCGGCCTTGTCGGTACCCATGCGCGAGGACTGGCCGCCGGCAAGCACCACGCCGCCGAACGCGGGCGCCGGCTCAACTGTGCGCGTGACCGTCATGTCGCGACTCCGGCCGGCTATCTTGTTCGTGTGACTCGCACAGCGAACAGCCTTCGCTCCACTCGCTGCTGCCGTCCACGTAGTGCTCCTGTTTCCAGATCGGGCTGCCGTGCTTGACCGCCTCGATGACCTGGCGGCAGGCGCGGAACGCCTCGTCGCGATGCGGTGTGCCCACCGCCACCACCACCGCGACGTCGCCGATGCCGAGCCGCCCGCGGGCATGGGCCAGATAGATCTTCAGGCGTGGCCCGAACTGCTCTTGCGCACGTCGCATGATGTCGTCGAAGCCCACCAGCGCCAGTTGCTCGAACACGTCGTAGCTGACGCCGGTGACCGCCCGCCCCTGGTTCTGCTCGCGCACCCGACCGACGAACATGGCGAACCCGCCGAAGGCCGGGTCGGCAACGAACTCCAGCGCGGCGGCCGGATCGATGCGCCGGTGTTCGACGTCCACGATCATGCAACGGAAGTCGCTCATCTCAACCTCCTCCGACCGGCGGCAGCACCACCACCGGTCCGCTCTCGGGCAGCGCTTCCTGCTCGCCCAGCACACAGGTCTGGCTGGCGAAGGCCGAGCGCAGCAGCAGGCCTTCCCGGAACCCAGGCCAATGCGCGCGGCCATGCGCCGCCAGCGCACTGCGCAGGTCGGCCACGCACGCACCCGCGGGCACTTCCAGCGTCACCGCCGCGCCTGGCTCGTAATCGCGGAACGCACCAAACAGGCTGACTTCGACCTTCATGCTTCGCCCCCGATCGCCAGCGGCTGCAAGTGCCCCAGCGCATAAACCTCGGCCATGCTGCCCGGCTCGCGAACCTGCGCATCCTCGGCCAGCACCACCCAGGCGCCGGTGTCGAGCAACGGGCGGATCCGGAACGACTCCTGCCCGTCCAGCAGCACGGCCTGCAGGCGCCCGTCGGCCGCCAGCGCCAGCTTGCCCTTGAGGAAGCAGCGCAACGGCACGCGCTGCTCGAAGCGCTGCTGCAGCGGCAGCCGCAGCGGGCGCTCCGGCGGCAGGCCGAGCATGCCGCGCAAGGCCGGCTCGACGAAGAAACGCAGGCCCACCGCGCTGGACACCGGGTTGCCCGGCAGCCCGAAGAACAACGCGCCATCCGGCAGGCTGGCGAACAGCAAAGGCTTGCCCGGGCGGATCCGCAGCTTGTGGAAATGGATCTGCGCACCAAGCTCGCGCAGCGCCTCAGGCACGAAATCATGGCGTCCCATCGACACCGCGCCGGTACTGAGCACCACCGTTGCCCCGGCATGCAGCGCCTCGCCCAGCGCGCGCACGAAGGCCGCCGGGTCATCCTGCACCGTCTGCCGATACACCACCTGCGCGCCGGCGGCGGCGAGGCGCGCAGCCAGGAACGGGCCGTTGCTGTTGCGGATCTGTCCGCTCTGCAGCGGCTGGCCGGGGTCGTCCACCAGTTCCCGGCCGGTGCAGATGATGGCCACGCGCGGGCGCCGCACGACCGGCACCTCGGCGACGCCCAGCGCGGCCAGCAGCGCCAGGTGTTGCGCCTGCAACAGTTCGCCCGCCGGCATCAGCTCGGCGCCCAGCGGCACGTCCTCGCCGCAGCGACGCACGTGCCGGCCAGCCTCGACGTCGATACCCAGCCGGATGCGCCGCGGCCGGCCGTCGCCATCGTGCTCGACGATCTCGACCTGCTCCACCGGCACCACCGTGTCCATCCCCGCGGGCATGCGCGCGCCGGTCATGATTTCCCAGGCGCCGCCGGCGGCCTGCGCCAGGGCGTCGCCCGCCGCCTGCGCGCCCATCACGACATGCTCGCTGCCGGCCGGCAGCCGGGCATCGCCGGCATGCAGGGCGAAGCCGTCCATCGCGGCATTGTCGAACGGCGGCAACTCGGCGGGGCTGCTCACCGACCGGGCCAGCAGCCGACCCAGCGCCTGCTCCAGCGGACACCGGCGCTCCGACAGCCGGCGTGTCCGCTCGAGGATGAGCGCCAGCGCATCGTGGTAACCGATCACGGGTGTGCCTCGCCATCCATCATGGCCAGCGCATGGGCCAGCAGCGGCCCCACGATCGCCAGGCCCTGGCCTGCCGCCCGCGGGCTGCCCGGCATCGCCAGCACCAGCATGCGCCCCAGCTGCACCGCTTCGGCCCGGCTCAGCCATGCCTGTGGCGTATGCCGCGCGCTTTCGCTGCGCAGCATCTCGGCCAGCCCGCTGACCCGGCGATCGGCCACCTGCGCCAGTGCCTCGGGCGTGAGGTCACGCGGACCCAGCCCGGTGCCGCCGGTGCACAGGCACAGGCGTACCTGCGCCGCCGCCAGCGCGCGCAGGTGCGCGGCCAGCGGCTGCACGCCATCGGGCAGCACGTCGACGTGATCCACCTGCGCGCCCAGCTGACGCAGGCCCTCCACCAGCAACGGGCCGGAGCGGTCCTCGTAGCGGCCCTCGTGCGCCCGGTCGCTGAGCGTGACCACGGCACACGACACGCCCTGCAGACGTGCGATGTCGCGCGGGCGGTAGTGCGCCTGCTCCGCCTCGCTCATGCCTTCCGGGTGCCGCCACAGGCCGCTCTTGCCGCCTTCCTTGAACAGCAGCCGGATGCCGCCGATCGCCAGCGCCGGTTCGACCGGCTTGCTCAGGTCGTACAGCGTCAGCAGCGCGGCGTTGACGCCGGCCAGCGCCTCCATCTCCACCCCGGTGCGGGCCTCGGTCGCTACCTCGCAATAAACCCGGATCGCCAGCCGCTCGGCCACCGGCTCGCAGTGCACGCGCACCAGCTCCAGCGGCAGCGGATGGCACAGCGGCATCAGCGCCGAAGCCTGCTTGGCGCCCTGCAGCCCGGCCACCTCCGCCATCACCAGCGCATCGCCCTTGGGCAGGCGGCGCTCGACGATCAGCGGCCACGCCACCGGGCCGGCCTGCAACTCGCCCACGGCCACGGCACGGCGGCGGGTCGGGCGCTTGTCGCGGATGTCCGCCATGTGGAAGGCGGCGACGTGTTCGGTAGCGGGCAAGGTCATCCTCCGATCGAGGCCAGGTGCGGCGTGATGCCGGTCAGCCCCTGGTGCAGGCCGTGGCCGGCGGCCTTCAGGCCGAGCTGGGTGGCGATGTGCGCCACCAGCGCGTGGTGGTCGTCGTCCGACTGCAGCAGCGGCCGCAGCGAGATGCCGAAATTGCCGAACAGGCACAGCCGCAGGTCGCCGCGCGCGGTGACCCGCAGGCGATTGCAGCCGGCGCAGAAGTCGCGGGCATACGGCGCGATCACGCCGATGCGGCCGCGATAGTCCGGATGCGCGTATTCGAGCGCCGGCCCGGCGTCCGCCGTGCGCGGCCGCAACACCCAGCCGTCGGCCAGCAACTGTCGCTGCAGGCCCTCGGCGCGCAGGTGGTGGCGCTCGAAGAACTCGCGGTTCTCGCCGGTGCGCATCAGCTCGATGAAGCGCAGCGCGACATCGCGCCCGCGCAGGTAGTCCAGCCAGGCGGGAAGCTCGTCGTCGTTGCGCCCGCGCAGCAGTACTGCGTTGATCTTCACTGCCTCGAAGCCCAGCGCCAGCGCCTGCTCGATGCCCGCGGTGACCTCGGCAAAACGGTCATGCCCGGTGATGTCCAGATAACGTGCGGCGTCGAGGCTGTCGAGGCTGACGTTGAGCGCGGTCAGCCCCGCCTCGCGCCAGCCGCGCACCAGCCGCGGCAGGCGGCAGCCGTTGGTGGTCAGCGCAATCCGGCGGATGCCGGGCACCGCGGCCACGGCGGCGATGATCGCCGGCAGGTCCTTGCGCAGGCTGGGTTCGCCGCCGGTCAGGCGGATCTTGCTCATGCCCAGCGCGGCAAACCCGCGCACCAGCCGCCGGATTTCCTCAAGGATGAGGAAGACGGGCCGGCCGTTCGCCTGGTAGCCGTCGGGCAGGCAATACGTGCAGCGGTAATTGCACGCCTCGGTCAACGACAGGCGCAGATAGGGAAATGAGCGTCCATGATGGTCAACCAGGGTCTGCACTGCCGCTCCACTTCGATTAGCGAACTTGCCGATCCGCCGACCCTTCGGCCGCATCGCGGACGGCCGACGTGTCCGCTGCCACAGGCGGGTGTCGCATCGACATCAGTTTACGCACAAGTCACGTTAGCGTGTCGGCACGCGGGCGCGATTGACTGGAGTCAAACCGGCGTGCGGCACGTTGTCACGATCACCGCGCCGGCACGCGCCCCGCATGCTAATTTCGGGGTTCCTCCCGGGGATGCACGACCATCATGGCGCTGACCAGCTTCCAGGATCTGCTTGACGCGAGCCGCCGGCAGCCTGAGCCGCAACGGTTGCTGTTCGTCTTCGCGCGCGTCGAATTGCCGGAGGCGGCTACCGATACGCAGCGCGAACGCGCGGCGCGGGGGGAAGGCGGCAACCTGTCGCCCAGCCTGTGCGTGGACAAGGCGCCGGAGGAAGTCGCCAGCTTCGCCGCGCTGGTGGAGGAGTCAGCGACCACCGGCCTGCCGTGGGACATCGTGTGCGTCGCCAGCCTGTCCGGCCGCGCCGGCGTGGCCCCGGGCACCGACGAAGCCGCGCAGCCGCTGCGCTTCATGGTCAACGCAATCAACAACGGACGCGTGGCCGAGTTTGCCGCCTTCGACCGCGAAGGCAACGTGCTGCAGTTCTGCTGAGCCGGGCCACGGCTCCACCACGCTACGAGCGCCGGCTTGCATACCCTTTTTCCCGCGCACAGACTTCCGCCATGAGCGTCCCGACCAACCGCGACTCCTGGCTGGAGCAGCTGCGCCGGCGCATACCGGAAATTTCCCCGGCCCAGGCGCTGGCGCAACAGGCGCTCGGCGCCCTGCTGATCGACGTGCGCGAAGACGCCGAGCGTGCCGGCGGCCTGCCCGCCCATGCGCTGGGCCTGTCGCGCGGTCACCTCGAGCTGCGCATCGAGGACCTGCAGCAGGATCGCGAACGTCCCCTGCTGCTGCTGTGCGCCTCCGGGCAACGCTCACTGCTCGCCGCCGAATCGCTGCAGCGGCTCGGCTACCGCCAGGTGAGCTCGGTCGCCGGCGGGTTCGCGCGCTGGAAGGCCGAAGGCCTGCCCATCGCGGCCGGCACGCTCGACCCGGACGCTGCCGAGCGCTATGCGCGCCAGTTGCAGCTGGCGCAGGTCGGCGAGCAAGGGCAGGCCCGGCTGGGCGCGGCGAGGGTGGCAATCGTGGGCGCCGGAGGGCTGGGCTCGCCGGCGGCGCTGTACCTCGCCGCCGCCGGCGTCGGCCAGCTCACCCTGATCGACCACGACACGGTGGAACGCTCGAACCTGCACCGGCAAGTCGTCCACGCCGACGCGCGCGTGGGCATGGCCAAGACCGCGTCGGCGCGGATGACGCTGCAGGCGCTGAACCCGCGCATCCAGGTCGAGACGCGGGCCGAGCGGCTGGATGCCGGCAACGTGGAGCGGCTGCTGGCCGGCCACGACCTGATGCTCGACGGTACCGACAACTTTCCCACCCGCTACCTGCTGGCCGCCGCCTCGCTGCGCCTGAAGATGCCGATGATCTACGGCGCGGTGGAGCGTTTCAGCGGGCAGCTCGGCGTGTTCGATCCGCGCCGCGACGATTCACCGTGCTACCGCTGCCTGTTCCCGCTGCCGCCGTCCGCGGCCGATGCGCCCAATTGCAGCGAAGCGGGGGTGCTTGGCGTGCTGCCCGGCATCGTCGGCCTGCTGCAGGCGACCGAGGCGCTCAAGCTGATCCTGGGCCTGGGCGATCCACTGGTCGGCCAGTTGCTCAGCTTCGACGCGCTGGGCATGCAGTTCCACAAGGCGCGGCTGCCGCGCAACCCGGGTTGCCCGGCATGCTCGGCCCACGCGACGTTCACCGGCTACCCGCAGATCGAGGCGCTGTGTTCGTCCGGCGCTCGCCCGGACTGAGCGGGCCGGCGCGCCGGCTGAAACTCAACCCGCCGCCGGCAGCAGGCTGTCCAGCACCAGCGCGGTCATCCGCGCCAGACCCTGTTCGCGCTGCGTCGGCGGCATGTGCGCGTCATGTTCCAGGTGGTCGCTGACGGTCAGCATGGACAGTGCCTGGAAGCCTTCGCGCATGGCCACGCCGTAGAGCCCGGCCGATTCCATCTCGACCCCACGGATGCGGTGCGCCAGCAGCCGCGCGAGCAGCTGCGGGTCGCCGCCGTAGAAGCAGTCGGTGCTGAACACGTCGGCGACGCGCAGGGCGACGCGCTGCGCGGCGGCGGTGTCGACGGCCGCGCGCATCAGGCCGAAATCGGCGCACGCGGCCAGGTCGTGGCCGCCGAATTGCAGCCGGTTGAAGTTCGAGTCGGTCGATGCCGCCTGCGCCAGCAGCAGGTCGCCGAGCGCGACGTCACCCACCCCGCCGCAGGTGCCCACACGCACGATCCGGCGTACGCCGAACACCCGCGCCAGTTCGGTGGCGTAGATCGCGCAGGACGGGATGCCCATGCCGCTGCCCAGCACCGACACACGCAGGCCGCGGTAGTGGCCGGTGTAGCCGAGCATGTTGCGGCGCGTGTTGACTTCGACCACGCCATCGAGGAACTCGTGCGCGATGTGTCTTGCGCGCAATGGGTCGCCCGGCAGCAATACGGTGTCGGCGATATCGCCAGGCCTGGCGTCGAGGTGGGGCGTGCTCATGCGAGGCTCGTCATGCGGGAGAAAAGCTGCGCCCGGTCGCCAGCGGCGGCAGGCCGAGGTGGCTGGCCATGCTCTGGCCGATGTCGGCAAAGCTGTCGCGCCGGCCCAACGCGCGCGGCGCCAGCCCCGGCCCGAACGCCAGCACCGGGATGCATTCGCGGGTATGATCGCTGCCCGGCCAGACCGGATCGCAGCCGTGGTCGGCGCTGATTACCAGCAGGTCGCCCGGCTGCAGCGCCGGCAGCAACTCCGCCAGCCGCGCGTCCAGTGCTTCCAGTGCCGCGGCATAGCCGAACACGTCGCGCCGATGGCCGTACAGCATGTCGAAGTCCACGAAGTTGGTCGCGATCAGGCTGTGCGGGCCGGCCTGCGCCAGCGCCGCCAGCGTGGCGTCGAACAAGGCATCGTGACCGTACGCATGCACTACCCGCGACACGCCGCGGTGGGCGAAGATGTCGTCGATCTTGCCGATCGCGATCACCTCGCCGCCGGCCGCCTGCAGCGCGTCGAACAGCGTCGGCGCGGGCGGCGGCAGGGCATAGTCGCGCCGATGCACGGTGCGGCTGAAGCCGGTGGCGGCGTCGCCGGTGAACGGCCGCGCGATCACCCGCCCGATACGGTAGTCATCGAGCAGCGTGCGCGCCAGCTCGCACAGGCGGTACAGCCGGTCCAGGCCGAACACCTGCTCGTGGGCGGCGATCTGGAATACCGAATCGGCCGAGGTGTAGACGATCGGACGGCCGCTGCGCACGTGCTCGGCGCCAAGGCGCTGGACGATCTCAGTGCCGGAGGCATGGCAGTTGCCGAGCACGCCGGGCAGCCCACCCTGCTCCACCAGGGCCTGCAGCAGGGCCGGCGGAAACGACTGCTCGGCCTGCTCGAACAGCCCGAACGGCTGCGTCAGCACCACGCCGGCGCTTTCCCAGTGGCCCGACGGCGTGTCCTTGCCGCAGGCGCGTTCCACCGCATGCCCCCACAGGCCTTCGGGCGCCGCCAGCCCGGCGAAGCCGGGCGCCGCCTGGCCGTGGATCGCGGCATGCGCCTGCGGCAGGCCGAGCCGGCTGAACTGCGGCAGGCGCAGCGGGCCGCGGGCCGCCGCGGCACACGCGGCGGCAATGTGGCCGAAGGTGTCGGCGCCGAGGTCGCCATAGGCGGCGGCATCCGGCGCGGCGCCGAGCCCCAGCGAATCGCACACCAGCCAGATCACGCGGGTCATGCGCATTGTTCTGCCGGCAGGTGCCACTGCCACAGCGGCCGGCTCGGCGGCGGCTCGGTGGTAATGCGGAAAGCGCGGGCCACCTTGCGCTGCGCCGCCTCGGCGGCGTCGGCGCGGCGGGCGTGGATGATCGCCAGCGGCTGGCCGACCTCGACGGCGCTGCCGCAACCGAGTACCTCGACCAGGCCCACCGCATGGTCCAGCGCCTGGCCCGGTCGGCTGCGGCCGCCGCCCAGCTCGACCACCGCCTGACCCAGCGCACGCACGTCCACCGCTGCCACGTAGCCGGTGCCGGGCGAGCGAACCTCGTGCTGTATCGGCGCCCGGGCCAGATGGACATCCGGCCGCTGCAGTAGATCCGCCGGGCCGCCCAGCGCCGCCACCATGCGGGCGAAGCGTTCGGCCGCCTCGCCGGTATCGAGCGCGCGGCGCAGCTGTCGCGTCGCGTCGCCGTGGTCAGCGGCAAGACCACCCATGCAAAGCAGCGCCGCCGCCAGTTCGAGCGTGAGCGCAAGCAGGCGCGGGTTGTCGCCGCGGCCGCACAGCAGGTCCAGCACGGCACGCAGTTCCAGCGCGTTGCCGGCCTCGCGGCCCAGCATCTGGCCCATGTCGCTGTAGACCACCCGCAGCTCGAGGCCGCTGCCTTCGGCGACGGCCAACATGCGCCCGGCCAGCGCGCGCGCATCGGCCAGCGCAGGCAGCTGGGCGCCATTGCCGGTCTTGATGTCCAGCACCAGCGCCTGCGCGCCGCCGGCGAGCTTCTTGGAGAGGATGGAGGCAACCATCAGGTCGGCCACGTCCACCGTGGCGGTGACGTCGCGCACGGCGTACAGCCGGCCATCGGCCGGCACCAGCCCCTCGCCCTGGCCGACGATGGCGCAGCCGACCTCCTCCACCACCTGGCGCAGGCGCGCGCTGGACGGATGCACCTCGTAGCCGGCCAGGCTCTCCAGCTTGTCGAGGGTGCCTCCGGTATGGCCCAGACCGCGGCCGGAGATCATCGGCACGTAGCCGCCGCAGGCCGCCAGCAGCGGCGCCAGCAGCAGGCTCACGCCGTCGCCGACACCGCCGGTGGAGTGCTTGTCCAGCGTCGGCCCGGGCAGATCGTCCCAGTGCAGACACTGGCCGGAATCGCGCAGCGCCAGGGTGAACTGACGACACTCCGGAATGCTCATGCCGCGCCACGCCACCGCCATCGCGAACGCCGCAACCTGAGCCTCGCTCCAGGCGCCGCTGCCGATGCCCTGCGCCACCGCGCGCAGTTGGCCGGCGTCGAGTTCGCCGCCGTCGCGCTTGCAGCGGATCAGGCCGGCGGCACGCTGTGCGTTCACGACGTTGCCGCCACCAGCTCGCCGAACAGCGCGCTGGCGCCGATGCGGAAATGCGCCGGGTCGGCCCAGCCCGGCCCGAGCCGCGCCTCGGCCAGCGCCAGATAGGCGGCCGCATCGGCCAGCGTGCGGATGCCGCCGGCCGCCTTGAAGCCGCAGCGCCCGCCCGCTTCGGCGATCGCGTCGAGCATCACCGCCGCGGCTGCCGGAGTCGCGTTGAGCGGCACCTTGCCGGTGGAGGTCTTGAGGAAATCCACGCCGGCATCGAGCCCGATCGCACACGCCTGGCGAATGCGTTCGGCGCTGCCCAGCTCGCCGCTCTCGATGATCAGTTTGAGCACGACGCCGTCGCTGCAGACCGCACGACCGGCACGCACCACGGCGCCAGCGGTAGCCGCATCGCCAGCCAGCAGCGCGCGGTAGGGCAGGACCAGGTCGATCTCATCGGCACCGGCCGCCAGCGCCCGCTGCGTTTCGCGCTCGACCCGGGCCGGGTCGCCGCCGCCGTCGGGAAAATTCACCACCGTCGCCAGCTTGATCGCGCTGCCCTGCAGCTGGCGCCGTGCGCCGGCCACGTGCTCCGGGTAGACGCACAGCGCCGCCGGCAACACCGGCGCGGCCAGCGCGGCCGCGCACAGTGCCTCGATCCGCGCCGGCGTGTCGTTCTCGCCCAGGCTGGTCAGGTCAAGCAGGGACAACAGGCGCGTCGCCAGGGCGCGCGGGCTGCGGGCGTCGTCGGGCACGGGGCTACTACTCCACGGATCTTCGGCCATGCAGCCTAGGCCACGCAGGCGGAAGCTTCCTTGACCTGCGGCAAGTCGATCAGAACGCGTAGAGCAGTACGGCGAAGAAGTGGCAGGTGGTGCCGGCCAGCACGAACAGGTGCCAGATGAAATGGCTGTAGCGCAGCTTCTCGTCCAGCACGAAGAACACCACGCCCAGGCTGTAGGCCAGCCCGCCGGCGGCCAGCCAGGCCAGCCCGCCGGCTTCCATGCGCACCCACAGCGGGTGGATCGCGATCACGCCCACCCAGCCCATGGCCAGGTACAACGCGGTGGACACGCGCGGGAAGCGCATCCCGCCCAGCGCCTTGAACAGCATGCCGGCCAGGGCCAGGCCCCAGACCAGGCCAAACAGCCCCCAGCCCCAGCCCCCGCGCAGCACGCCCAGCGTGATCGGCGTATAGGTTCCGGCGATCAGCAGGTAGATCGCCGCGTGGTCGAGCGCGCGCAGGATCGCCTTGGCCTTCGGATGCGCCATCGCGTGGTACAGCGTCGAGGCCAGGTACAGCAGCACCGCGCTGCCGCCGAAACTGAGCGCACCGGCCATCGCGTAGCCGCTGTCGAGGTGGTCGGCGCGCAGCACCAGCACCGGCAGGCCGGCGATGGCCAGCAGCAGGCCCAGCCCGTGGCTGAGGCTGTTGGCCAGTTCCTCGCGCCAGCTCTGCGTCCGGGCGATGGCACCACTGCGGGCCGGTGACATGCGGATGGCCGGGATGCGTGCCGTCACACCTTGGCGAACACTAGGCTGGCGTTGGTGCCGCCGAAGCCGAAGCTGTTGGACATCACCGTGGTCAGTTGCGCCGGGCGGCTTTCACGCAGGATCGGGAAGCCTTCGGCGCGCGGGTCGAGTTCGTCGATGTTGGCCGAGCCAGCCATGAAGCCCTCGTTGAGCATCAGCAGGCTGTAGATCGCCTCGTGCACGCTGGCCGCGCCGAGCGAATGGCCAGTCAGCGCCTTGGTCGACGACAGCGGCGGCACCGCCTCGCCGAACGTCTCGCGCAACGCCTGCAGTTCGACGATGTCGCCCAGCGGCGTGGAGGTACCGTGGGTGTTGAGATAGTCGACCGGGGCGTTGACGCTGGCCATCGCCATGCGCATGCAGCGCACCGCGCCTTCGCCCGAGGGCGCCACCATGTCGGCGCCGTCGGAGGTGACGCCGTAGCCGACCAGCTCGGCATGGATGTGCGCGCCGCGCGCCTTCGCGTGCTCGTATTCCTCCAGCACCAGCATGCCGCCGCCACCGGCGATGACGAAGCCGTCGCGGCCGGTGTCGTACGGGCGCGACGCGGTCGCCGGGGCGGCGTTGTAGTGGCTGGACAGCGCGCCCATGGCGTCGAACTGCGCGGTCATGCCCCAATGCACTTCCTCGCCGCCGCCGGCGAACATCACGTCCTGCGCGCCGTGGCGGATCAGGTCCGCGGCCGCACCAATGCAGTGCGCCGAGGTGGCGCAGGCGGCGGAGATCGAATAGCTCAGGCCGAGGATGCCGAACGCGGTGGCCAGCGTAGCGGACACGGTGGAGCACATCGTGCGCGGCACCATGTACGGGCCGATCTTGCGCACGCCCTTCTCGCGCAGGATGTCGCCGGTCTCGATCTGCCACCGCGCCGAACCACCGCCGGAGCCGGCGATCACGCCGCTGCGCGGATGGCGGATGTGCTCGATAGCCAGTCCCGCATCGGCGATCGCCGAACGCATCGCCACGTAGGCGTAGGCGGCGGCATCACCCATGAAACGCTTCAGCTTGCGATCGATCGCGGCGTCCAGGTCGATCTGCGGCACACCGGCCACATGGCTGCGCAGGCCGCGCTCGATGTACTCCGGAATCGCCTGGATGCCGCTGCGGCCGTCGCGCAGCGCGCGCACCACGGTGGCCGGAAGATTGCCCAGGCACGACACGATGCCCATGCCCGTCACTACGACACGACGCATCTCAAAAACCCTCGGTGGTCTGGAACAGGCCGACGCGCATGTCGCTGGCTTCATAGATCAGGCGATCGTCGACGAAGGTCTTGCCGTCGGCAATCACCAGCCGCAGCTTGCCGCGCATCACGCGGCGAATATCGATCTCGTAGCGCACCAGCTTCGCCGTCGGCATCACCTGGCCGGAGAACTTCACGTTGCCCACGCCGAGCGCGCGGCCGCGACCGGGTTCGCCCAGCCACGGCAGGAAGAAACCGCTGAGCTGCCACATCGCATCCAGGCCCAGGCAACCGGGCATCACCGGATCGCCGATGAAGTGGCAGTCGAAAAACCATAGCTTCGGATGGATGTCCATCTCGGCATGGATCAAACCCTTGCCGTAGGCACCACCTTCCTCGGAAATCTGCGTGATGCGATCGAACATCAGCATCGGCGGCGAAGGCAGACGGGCATTGTCGTCGCCGAACAGCTCGCCGCGACCACAGGCACGCAGCTGTTCGTAGTCGAAGGAGGAAGGACGTGTCATGAATAACTCGCGGGGTGAGGAACGCCCAGTGTGACAGCTGGGCGCGCTCCTGTCTTGACGCGGGTCAACCCTGCCTGTGCCGTACGCGCACGCATTGAAACGAGCTCAGCGCGGACAGCCGCGATCCTCCCGCCAATGCGCGCCCAGCGAATGCCGACGCAGGCGCATCGCACGCAGCAGCGCCTTGGCCAGCCGGGCCTGCCAGCCGGCCTCGGCCAGCGCCGCGCAGGCCCGCCATGCATCGCGCAGGGCGCGGGCCTCGCGCACCGGACCGGCCGCCTGCCACAGCAGCGCGTGCAACGCCGTGAGCTGGGCGGGCGGCAGGCTTTCGCCGCGCTCGACCACGCGCAGCCGGCCGCGGCCTGGCTCCGGCACCGGGGCATTCGCCAGCAGCTCACCCAGCCGGCGGCCGCCCAGCACGCCTTCGAGCAGCGAATTGCTGGCCAGGCGGTTGGCGCCGTGCACGCCGTTGCAGGCCACCTCGCCCACCGCGTAGAGCCCCGGCACGCTGGTGCGGCCGTCCGCATCGGTGGCCAGCCCGCCCATGTGGAAATGCGCCGCCGGCGTCACCGGCAGCGCATCGCGGCGGGGGTCGAAGCCGTGCGCAAGGCATGCCGCCAATACGGTGGGAAAACGCCGCGCCCAGTCGCCGTCCACACCGGTGGCGTCGAGCCAGACCCGCCCACCCGCGGCCTGCTCCGCGGCCACGCGCCGCGACACCACGTCGCGCGGCGCCAGGTCGCCGAGCGGATGCACCCCCGCCATCAGCGCGTGACCGCCGCCATCATGCAGGCGGGCACCGGCACCGCGCAGCGCCTCGGTGATCAGCGGCAGGCAATGGCCCGGCACGTCGAGCGCGGTGGGATGGAATTGCACGAACTCCAGGTCGCGGGCCGCGGCCCCTGCCGCCAGGCCCAGCGCGAGGCCGGCGCCATCGGCACCCGGTGGATTGCTGGTGCGCGCATACAAGGCGCCGATGCCGCCGGTAGCCAGCACCACGACCGACGCCTCGATCCGCTCACGGCGACCGCGCTCGTCGCGGGTGCGCACGCCCGCCACGCGCCCCTCACGCAGCAGCAGGCCATCGACATCGACGCCGCCGCGCCACTGCACGTGCGCGGCCTCCTGCACCCTGGCGCGCAAGGCGTAGACCAACGCGGCGCCGCTGGCATCGCCGCCGGCGTGCACGATGCGCGCCGTGCTATGGCCCCCTTCGCGACCCAACTGCAGGCAGCCCTGTGCATCGCGATCGAACACCACGCCCTGCGCCTGCAGCCACGCGATCGCCGCCGGCGCCCCGGCCGCCAGCCACTGCACCATCGCCACATCGTTGTGCTGCGCACCGGCGACCAGCGTGTCGGCGGCATGCGCTGCCGCGCTGTCGCGCGGATCGAGCGCCGCAGCGATGCCACCCTGGGCCAGCGCGCTGGCGCTGCCGCGGCCATCGTGGGCGCGGCACAGCAGCCGCACCGGCGCCGGCGCCATGGCCAGCGCCGTGGCCAACCCGGCCGCACCGCCACCCACCACCACGATCGGCAGCTGTGCGTGCCTCATACGCTTTCGCGCCGTCCGATCGCCAGCATGCGTTCCAGCGCTGCGCGCGCTCGCACGCTGACGTCGGCGGGGATCTCGATCGCATGCCGCAGGTCGCGCAGGCAGGCGTAGATGTTCTGCAGGGTGATCCGCTGCATATGCGGACACAGGTTGCACGGCTTGATGAATTCGGTCTGCGGGAACTGCGACTTGAGGTTGTCGGCCATCGAGCACTCGGTGATCATCGCCACCCGGGCCGGCTTCTCGCGCGCCAGCCACTTGCCCATGGCGGTGGTGGAGCCGACGAAATCGGCCTCGGCCAGCACTTCGGGCGAGCATTCGGGATGCGCCACCACCCTGGTGCCGAACTGCTCGCGCACATGCCGCACTTCCTGCGCGGTGAAGCGCTCGTGCACCTCGCAGCGGCCGTGCCACAGGATGATCTCCACCTGGGTCTGTTTCGCCACGTGTTTGCCGAGGAACTCGTCGGGCAGAAAGATCACCTTCGGCGTGCCCATCGCCTCCACCACCTGCACCGCGTTGGCCGAGGTGCAGATCGCATCGGATTCCGCCTTCACCGCGGCCGAGGTGTTGGCGTAACTGACCACCGGCGTGCCGGGGTGCTGCGCGCGCAGCGCACGCACGTCGGCGGCGGTGATCGAAGAAGCCAGCGAGCAGCCGGCTTCGAGATCGGGAATCAGCACGGTCTTGTGCGGCGCCAGGATCTTCGCCGTCTCGGCCATGAAGTGCACGCCGCACAGCACGATCAGATCGGCCTCGCACTCGGCTGCCGCCTGCGCCAGGCCCAGCGAGTCGCCGGTCACGTCGGCCACGCCGTGGAAGATCTCCGGCGACTGGTAGCTGTGCGCCATGATCACCGCGCCGCGTTGCTTCTTCAGCTTGTTGATCGCGTCGATCCACGGCAGGTGCAGCGGAATCTCCAGGCACGGCACCAGCGGTTCTAGGCGCTCGGCCAGCGCGGCGTATTCGTGTTCGAGCTCGTCGCGCCAGACTGGCACGGGCAGGGTTGCGGAGGCACTCATGCTGATTGCTTTTCGAAGGATGAAAACGAACGGCTCAGGCGGTGGCGACGTGGCAGGCGGGTACGACGCGCTGCCGCAGAGGTTACACCGCCGACCGCATGCGGTGCGGCGGAAGCATCATGTTGGAAGTTGGGCCACGCATGCTGGGCGGCATCATGGCCGGCGTGGGCAGGCGCACGCCTTGACCCATGTCAACCACTCTGCCCGACGACGGCGAGCGCCTGCGCCGCCGGCAGCACCTCGGCGGCGTACAGCCGCTGCGCCTCGTGCGGATCGAAATCGGCGTGCTGGCGTTTCTTCACGCCATGCTCGGAGAGCACCACGTGGGTGTCGGCCACCACGCCCGCGTTGGCGAGGCAGGCCGAAACGCACTTCAGCACGCAGCCGTCCAGCGCCAGGATGCACCGCCCGCTCCGCGCCGTGCGCACCAGCCCGGTGACGCCGCCGCCGACGCCAGCGATGCAGGACATCTCGGCAATGCCGGCGCGATCGAGTCGCAGCGCCAGGTGATTGGCCATCTGCGCCGCGCTGGAGCAACCGGAACAGGAATAGACGAGTGGCAACTTGGCACTCATGGGCGAGGCTCCACGGTCGACAGGAAATGATTCGCGCGCCGGCGCACGCCACGCAGCGTCCACCACGCGCAGCCCCACGCCAGCACCAGCGCCAACCCGGCGACACGCGCCAGCCACGCCGACGGCCAGCACGCAGCCATCGGCAACAACAGCAGCGGCAGCTGCGCCAGCAGCACGCGGTTCTTCTCGTGCACCGGCAGCAGCCGCTGCACGCCAGGCAGCTGCACGCCGCGGCCGATGCGCCGATGCAGCTCGATCCAGCCGATGAAGGGCACGATCTCCAGCATCATGCCGCTGACCAGCAGCGGCAGCGCGACGCCCAGCCCCAGCGCGCCGGCCAGCATACCACCGCGCACGTCCGCGGGCAGCGCCAACGCGGCCAGCGCCAGCATCGCCAGTCCCGCGCGCCAGCTCCACAGCAGCGGCCCGCGGCGCGGCCGCGGCGCCCGCCATTGCAGCCACAGGCCGGCAACGGCGAACAGCAGCCCCAGCAGCACCACCGTGCCGAGCAGCCAGGCACCAGCGCCACCGGCCAGACGCCAGCCGGCAGCGCCGAACAGCGCAAGCACCGCGCTGCCCAGCCACGCCGCCTGCACCGGTTCGCGCAGCGTGCCGGTACCCTGGAACATCGGCATTACCACCCGCGCCACGGTGGCCATCAGCACGACCACCCAGCCCAGCACGCCCCAGCCCGCATGCACATCGGCGAGCGCCGCCAGCGGCAAGTCCAGGTCGCCGGCCAGCCCCAGCGCCAGCAGGCCGCCGAGCAGTGCGGTGAGCACGGCAAAACCGATCGCCACGCCGAAGCCCGCGCGCAGCAGGCGCTGCCCGGCTGCCGCCAGCAGGCCGGGCACGGTCATCGCCGCCAGCAGCACGAAGGCCAGCGGCAGCAGCACCGCCGCGACGATCAAGGCGACATGCCAGCCCTGGTGCAGGCCCGCCACCAGCAGCAGCACACCGAAATTGAACAGCCCATGCAGCCACGGCCCCAGCGTCGCGCTGCCGCGCACCCGTACGCCGGCGGCGGCGGGCAGGAACTGCAGCACGCTGCCGAGCATCGCGTTGCCGAGCACGCCGAGCGTGAACACATGCACCAGCGCCAGCGTGGCCGGACTCCAGCGCATGCGCAACGCCGCGTCGCCATCGACGATCAGCAGCACGCCGGCCAGCATGCCCCAGCATGGCGCGCCGAGCAGGAAGCGCCGCGGCAGTGAAGGCGCCGGCGCCTGTTCAAGCCGAAGCTGCGTCATCACCGTCCGGGCAACGGATCAGCACGCGCGCTCCGCCGGTCGGCAAGGCAAACGCCGTCGCCCGCAGGCCGCGCGATTCCAGTGCGTCGAGCAACGGCGTCGGCAGCAGCGGGGTAAGCACCTGCACTGCCTGGCCCGGCAGCAAGGCATCGGCGGCGGCCAGCGCACGCAGCATCGGCTCCGGCGAGGGCAGCCAGCGCAGGTCGAGTTCGGGCAGCACCGCGTCGTCGGGGCGGCGTGGTAGGGAAGGCTTCGCTTGCATGGCATCATCTCAATCCAGTGACGTTGCGGGCGCGCTGACCTGGATCAACACGCCCATGCGCAGTGCGACTTCGTTCAACGTGCGCCGGCCAGTGTCTGCTGGCCGCGCCACTCCAGTTGCAGCCAAAGCTTGGCGCTGTCGCGGCCGAACCCGTCGGCGCGATAGTCCGCTACCTTCAGCAGGCCGCTGAGGCCCCGCGCCAGCGGAAACGCCAGCGAGGCATTCCACTCGCTGCCGTAGCGACCGCCGCGGTCGGCGCGGTAGTCGTGGTATGCCACCGCCCAGCCCAGCTTGCTGGCCGTGCCATGACGACCGAAGTTGCCGTTGACGCCGACGTAGCGATCCTCCAGACCGCCGGCCGGAGTCACGCCGAACTGGTCGTCCCAGCCGTTGAACGCGTGCAGCGTGGCCAGCGGCGTCTGCAGCGCATGCCGGCCGTTGCCGCCCAGATGTTCCCAGCCCAGCTTCGCGGTGATCCCGGACTGGGTCCAGCTCGGTTCCAGCAGCCAATAGCTGTGCGCGAAGCGCTGCGGGTTGTTGGCGTAGTCATATTGACGCGCCCCCTCCAGCGTCCAGCCGAGGCCGTTGCCTTGGCGCAACGCCTTGCCTCTCCAGCGGACGCCGTAGGTGGCGCTGGAGGCGCTGGCCACGTCGCGGTCCTCGTGCAGGTAGGCATAACCCGTCCACTGCTGTGCGTCCCGAGCCCACGCCAGATTGAGCAGATGGGTGTTCAACTTGCGCTCGCGCGCGAGCGGGTTCAGCGCATCGCGGCCGGCTACCCGGTGCACGCGGTCAAGCCAGTCGTAACGCACCGTCAACGCCGCCAGCGGCTGCCAGCGCAACTCGACCGCATCGAAGGTCTGTTCGTGCTGGCGCCAGCCCACGTTGCCGACCCAGCGCTCGTTGTCCAGCAGCAGCCGTTGACGACCGGCGGTGGCACCGAACCGGTCGCCCTGCCAGCGCAACCAGTACTGGTTGAACTCGCCGCCGCGCGGATCGGTCACCGCCGGATACGAAGTACGGCCATTGGCACCGCTGTTGTAGTGGTCGCCGGCACTGGCCACACCGGCGCCCTCGACCAGTCCGCTCCAGCCGTGCCCGAACTCGCCATGCAGGCCGAGGCGCAGGCGCAAGGTGTCGGCCCGGGCATCGCGCGCGAACGCGTCGTCGTCGATCTGCTCGTGGCGCAGGCGGGCATCCCACTCCAGTTGCCATGATGGTTCGGCCGATGCGGCCGGCCCACTGGCGTTGCCGGTCCCGCCGGCCGCCCAGGCCGGCGCGGCCAGGATCGTGAGCAGGCAGGCGGCCGAAAGATGATTGCGTGCATGGTGCATGGTATCGCTCCCTTGTGGTCGGCGGCAGTCTCGGGGCGTGCACTCGCGCCCAAGTTGACTCCGGTCAATCGCCACCGATGCCGGCTGCCGCTGTGACAACGCGCCGCGGCTGTGCGCCGCAAGCAAACGACAACGCCGGCCACAAGGACCGGCGTTGCTTCTTGCAGTTTCTCGTTTGGACGTCTTTACCTCCATACGATGCCTATTGCGACGAGCCCGATCAGTGCGCGGGCGCCGCGGCTGCCGGCGCTTCGGCGCGTGCCTTGGCGACTTCTTCCTTGCTGATCTGCCCGCCCGGGTTGCCCCAGCTGTTCAGCACGTAGGTCAGGATGTTCGCCACCTCGTCGTCATTGAGCTGGCTCATCGGCGGCATCACCGAGTCGTACTCGTGACCGTTCACCGTGACCTTGCCGGTCAGGCCGTGCGTCACGATGGTCATCGCCCGCTTCGGGTCGGCCGCCAGGTAGTCCGACTTGGCCAGCGGCGGGAACACGTTCGCCAGGCCTCCGCCGTTCGCCTGGTGGCATACCGAGCAGGTGCCGGTGAACAGCTGCTTGCCCGCCGCGATCTGCTCCGCCTTGGTCAGCGTGCCGGCCGCATGCGCCTGCGCCGCGGTGGTCACCGCCTTCAGGTTCGGCTCCGAACGGTCGCCCAGGTACACCGAGTCGACTTCCTTGCCCGAGTAGATCGTCTTGTCTTCCGGGCCGTCCACCTTGAGGATGCCCAACGCGCCCTTGTTGAATGCGCGGAAGATCGAGTGGTCGACCAGCACGTAGCTGCCCGGCACATCGGTGTGGAACTCCACCATCGCCGCACCGCCAGCCGGGATCAGCGTGGTCTGCACGTTGTGCTGCGCCACCGTGCCGCCTTCGGGCTGCACCTTGTCGAAGATCTCGCC
>NZ_JBYTEM010000015.1:0-90097 GCF_058789735.1 Rhodanobacter sp. FW106-PBR-R2A-1-15
GAATCCCGAATCCCGAATCCCGAATCCCGAATCCCGAATCCCGAATCCCGAATCCCGAATCCCGAATCCCGAATCCCTTCACTGCATACGTATTCACCCGGACACAGTCAGTCGCCACGGTGCAGACTCGGGCGCATCTTGATGCCATGACGTTGGGGAGGCGCGATGGGCATGATGGAGGTGACGGGCGACGGGCTGGGCCAGCGTGCCACCGCGCGGGTGGTGCTGATCTCGGCGGCGGCGGCGCTGGGCGGGTTCCTGTTCGGTTTCGACACGGCGGTGATCAATGGCGCAGTCGACGCGGTGCGCGGCGGCTTCGCGCTGGATGCGGCGCAGATCGGCTTCGCGGTGTCCTGCGCGCTGCTCGGCTCGGCGGTGGGCGCCTGGTATGCCGGCATGCTGGCGAACCGCTTCGGCCGCGTGCGCACCATGCAGGTGGCGGCGGCGCTGCTGGTGGCCAGCGCGCTGGGCTCGGGGCTGGTCACCGGAGTGTGGGACCTGGTGCTGTGGCGGCTGGTCGGCGGTGTCGGCGTGGGCGTGGCCTCGGTGATCGCGCCCACCTACATCGCCGAGGTGTCGCCGGCGCACATCCGCGGCCGGCTCGGTTCGATGCAGCAGCTGGCGATCGTGCTGGGCATCTTCGCGGCGCTGCTCAGCGACGCCTGGCTGGCCGGCGTGGCCGGCGGCGCGACTGAGCCGCTGTGGCTGGGGCTGGCGGCGTGGCGCTGGATGTTCCTGGTGGCGACGCTGCCGGCGCTGGTCTACGGCACCCTGGTGCTGGGCGTGCCGGAATCGCCGCGCCACCTGGTCGCCAAGGGCCGCCTCGACGAGGCCCGCGTGGTGCTGCGCAACGTGCTGAACATGCACAACGAAACCGCGCTGGACAACAAGCTGCGCGACATCGAGGACAGCCTGCGTTCCGAACACAAGCCGCGCCTGCGCGACCTGTGCGGCAAGACGGCGGGCCTGCTGCCGGTGGTGTGGGTCGGCATCCTGCTGTCGGTGTTCCAGCAGTTCGTGGGCATCAACGTGATCTTCTACTACTCGTCCACGTTGTGGCATTCGGTGGGCTTCAGCGAGGCCGACTCGTTCACCATCACCGTGGTCACTTCGATCGTCAACGTGCTGGTCACCCTGGTGGCGATCGCGCTGGTCGACAAGGTCGGCCGCAAACCCCTGCTGGTGGTCGGCTCGGCCGGCATGGCGATCACCCTGGGATTGATGGCGTGGTGCTTCTCGCAGGCCACCGGCAGCGGCGCCACGCTGAGCCTGCCCGGCGCCACCGGCGTGGTGGCGCTGGTCGCGGCGAACGCCTATGTGGTGTTCTTCGGGGTGAGCTGGGGCCCGGTGGTGTGGGTACTGCTGGGCGAGATGTTCCCCAACCGGATCCGCGCCACCGCGCTGGCGGTGGCCGCGGCGGCGCAGTGGCTGGCCAACTTCGCGATCACCAGCACGTTCCCGGCGCTGGCCGAGCTGGGCCTCACCTTCGCATATGGGCTGTACGCCGGCTTCGCGCTGCTGTCGCTGCTGTTCGTGCTGGCCGGCGTGCGCGAGACCAAGGGCATCGAGCTGGAGGACATGCGCGCATGAAGGCCATCGGGCATACCGCGCCCCGGTCGGTGGCGCCGGCAGCGGACTGCGCCTGCCGCGAGGCGAGGCGGGCGGTATACGACAGGCGACGGGCAAACCGGCTAGGATTCGGGGGCCCCGGCACCGTGCCGGAAAAGCGGATGGCGGATCAGGCCGCGGATGAAGGGAAAAGCCACATCGATCGACATTGCCCACCTGGCCGGGGTATCCCAGGCCACGGTGTCGCGCGCGCTGCGCGGCAGCCCGCTGGTCAATGAGGAAACCCGGCGGCGCATCCAGGCAGCCGCCGACCAGCTCAACTACAAGGTCGACAAGAACGCCTCCAACCTGCGCCGGATGCACACCGGCACGCTGGCGCTGCTGTTCTTCGAGGACCCCACCGCCGACGAGTCGCACATCAACCCGTTCTTCCTGTCGATGCTGGGCTCGATCACCCGCGCCTGCGCGTTGCAGGGCTACGACCTGCTGATCTCGTTCCAGCAGTTCTCGCGCGACTGGCACGCCGATTTCGCCGACAGCAAGAAGGCCGACGGCCTGATCCTGCTCGGCTACGGCGACTACCTGGCGTATACCGACAAGCTGGAGAAGCTGGTGGCGCAGGGCACCCGCTTCGTGCGCTGGGGCGCGGTGCTGGCGGATCAGCCCGGCGTGTCGATCGGCTGCGACAACTTCCGTGGCGGCCAGGCGGTGGCCGCGCATCTGCTGGAACGCGGCTGCCGCCGCATCGCCTTCCTCGGCGACGCCTCCAGCCACTATCCCGAGTTCTTCGGCCGCTATCGCGGCTACGTCGATGCCTTGCAGCAGGCGGGCGTGGAAGTGGACCCGGCGCTGCAGGAGAACGCCGAGAGCACCGAGCACTCCGGCTACGAGGCGATGCGCAGCCTGATCCTGCGCGAGGTCGGCCTCGACGCGGTATTCGCCGCCAGCGACCTGATCGCGATCGGCGCCATGCGCGCGCTCAGCGACCATGGCCTGCGCGTGCCGCAGGACGTGGCGCTGGCCGGCTTCGACGACATCGCCACCGCCAGCTTCGTCAACCCGCCGCTGACCACCGTGCTGCAGGACACCAAGCAGGCCGGCGAGGTGCTGGTGGACAGCCTGCTCGGCCTGATCCGCGGCGAGCCGGTGGACAGCGAGGTGCTGCCGGTGAAGCTGGTGGTGCGGCGCTCCAGCCTACGCTGAGAGGTTGTGATTTTTTCAACCGCTCAGGCCGGCCACGGCGATGGCATGGCGAGGGCATGGATGCCCGAGTTGAGGCAACGCAGGAGCGGTTGCCCGAGGGCCGGGCATGAAACAGTCACGCCAGTGACTGTTTCATGTGAGCGAGTCCGGGCGTGTACCGGACTCGCGATCGAAGAAAACCACAGGATGTGGTTTTCTTCACAAGCTCTGAGATCATCGCTGCGCGGCGCCACTACCGCCTTTGCATGCAATCGCATAATCTGCCACTGTCATAGCCACTGGCGTGACGGACGCTCGCACCATGGATCAACCACGGCTGGAGCTGGACTTTCATCAGGTATTCGAGCGGGTCACCGACGCCTACATGGCGCTGGACCGGGACTGGCGCTATACCTACCTGAACTCCACCGCCTGTCAGCTTTTCGGGCGCAAGGCGGAAGAACTGATCGGTCGGCACATCTGGACGGAGTTTCCCGAAGGCATCGGGTACCCGTTCCAGCTCGCCTACGAAAAGGCGATGGTCGAACAGTGCCCGCAACACGTCGAGGCGTTCTACCCGCCGTACCATCGCTGGTTCGAGAACCGCATCTATCCGTCGGCGGACGGGCTGACGATCTATTTCCGCGACATCACCGAGCGCAAGCGCGCCGAGCAGCTGGCGACCGGCCAGCACGAGATCCTGGAAGGTATCGCGGCGCAGCGGCCGCTGGTGGAAAGCCTGGAACGGATCGCGCGCCTGCACGAGACGATGAACCCCGGCGCGTTGTGCTCGCTGCTGCTGCTCGATGACAACGGCCGGCACGTGCTGCATGGCGCCGCACCCAGCCTGCCGGACGCGTACAACCGCGCCATGCACGGGCAGGAGATCGGCGAGGCGCATGGCTCGTGCGGCACCGCTGCGTGGCGCGGCGAGCGGGTGGTGGTGGCCGACATCGCCAGCCACCCGTACTGGGAGAACTACCGGGAAGTGGCGCTGGCGCATGGCCTCAAGGCGTGCTGGTCGACGCCGGTGCTCGGCAGCCACAAGGAAGTGCTCGGCACGTTCGCGGTGTATTTCCGCGAGCCGCGCGAGCCACGCGAGGAGGAACTGCACAGCATCGATCAGATGTTGCCGATCACCGGCATCGCGATCGAGAGCGAGCGCCTGGTCGCGTGCCTGCGCGAACGCAACCGCTTCTTCGAGTTGTCGCAGGAGATCTTCTGCATCCTCGACCCGCGCAGCGGGCGGCTGCTGCGGTTCAACCCGTCGCTGCCGCACCTGACCGGCTACGGCGCCAGCGAGCTGACCTCGCGGCCTTACCGCGAATTCCTGCTGCCGCAGAACCCCGGCGACGATGCCGACCCGATGCTGGCGAGCGGCCAGTCCTGCGGGCGCGTACACGAGTTCGTCAACCGTTGCCGCTGCCGCGACGGCAGCGAGCGGTTGCTGGAGTGGGTCTCGTTCGCCGCGCCCGACGGCCTGCTCTACGCGGTGGCGCGCGACATCACCGAGCGGCGCCGGGTCGAGGCTGAGCTGGCCCGTGCCTCCAGCCACGACCCGGTTACCGGCCTGCCGCAGCACCTGCTGCTCGGGCGCGAGGTGAGCGACCTGCTGAAGGACAGCACGGAGCCGGTCTGGGTGCTGGTGATCGGGCTGGACCGCTTCCAGGGCGTCAACGAATCGGTGGGTCACCTGAGCGGCGACGATGTGCTGCGGCAACTGGCCGGTCGCCTGCAGGCGGCGTTGGCCGAGCAGGGCCGGATCGCCCGCTTCGCCGGCGACGAGTTCGTGGTGACGGCGGCCGGCCTGTCGGCGGACGGCGCACTGGCGTTGGCCGAGCGCCTGCGTGCCGCCGTGGCCGAACCGGTCGAGGGCAGCGATTACCGCCTGCTGCTGACCGCCAGCGTCGGCATCAGCCATTCGCCCGACCACGGCACCGATCCAAACGACCTGCTGCGCCGGGCCGAGGCCGCGATGAACCAGGCCAAGCGGGAGGGACGTGACCGGGTGTCCGAGTTCTCGGTCGAGCAGATGCGCGATCTGGAAGACCGCCTGGTGATGGGCAACCAGCTGCGCGATGCGATCCGGCGCGGCGAGTTGGAACTCCACTACCAGCCGCAGTATCGCGCCACCGACCGTCGGCTGACCGGTTTCGAGGCGTTGCTGCGCTGGAACAGCCGCCAGCTCGGCCAGGTCCCGCCGGGGCGTTTCATCCCGATCGCCGAAGCGCTGGGTCTGATGCCCGAGATCGGCGAGTGGGTGCTCGACGCGGCCTGCCGGCAACTGCGGGCGTGGCTGGACCGCGGCCATCGCGACTTCACCGTCGCGGTGAACATGTCGGCACAGCAGTTGCAGCGCCCCGGTCTGGCGGCGCAGGTCGGCGCGGCCCTGCAGCAGTACGGCGTGCCGGCGGCGATGCTGGACATCGAGATCACCGAGAGCTCGTTCATGGAGAACGTGTGGCGCGTGCAGCGCACGCTGGCCGAGCTGAAGGCGCTGGGCATCTGCTTGTCGCTGGACGATTTCGGCACCGGCTATTCCAGCCTGGCCTACCTCAAGCAATTCCCGATCGACAAGCTGAAGATCGACCAGGCCTTCGTGCGCGAGCTGCCAGCGGGCGCCGCCGACGCGGCGATCGTGCGCACCATCATCGAGGTGGCGCACGCACTGCACATGCATGTCGCCGCCGAAGGCGTGGCGACCCAGGCACAGGCGGACTTCCTCGCCGCCGCCGGCTGCGATGAACTGCAAGGCAACCACCTCGGCCCGGCCCTGAATGTGGAGCAGGCCGGGGAGCGTTTCGGCGAGGGGCGCGCGTAGCGGATCGGCGGCGTTCGCTCAGGCGGCGCCGGCACGTTCCTGCAGCGCCCACAGTGCGGCGAGCGCCTGGCTGGCTGACTCGACGGGCACGAACAGGTGGTCGTGACACGCGGCGGCGACGACGTTGCAGCTGATGCCGGCCTCGGCCAGCGCAGCCGCCACGGCGGCGGTCAGGCCGACGGCGTGCAGGTCGGAATGCACGGTCAGGGTGATCCACGCGGCGCGGAACAGCACCGCCAGCCCGGCATCTACCGCCTGCTGCTCCTCGACGATGAGCGTGAGTCCCTCGTGCTCTCGGAAGGTGGCGATCGGTTCGACGCGAGTGGGGATGCTGCCGCCGGGCAGCGCGACGAATACATACACGCCGCGGTTCAGCACGGGATGCATCGAGTGCAGCAGTTCGGCGAGATTCGAGACGGCGTGGCTCATGGCAGTCCCCGCGACAGGCGCAAGCGATCAGCTCGCCGGCCGCACGCTCCTGGGCTGGTACGCCATGCCGACGCCCGCCGGCGCGGTCGGTTCGAAGCCGAACCCGGCATACAGCTCCTGCGCCCTGCCGTCCGCGATCAGGCTGACGTAGCCGCCGGGCGGCACGTTTGCGTCGAGGTAGTCCATGATCTCCCGCATGATGCGCTTGCCCAGGCCCTTGCCCTGGTGCCCAGGCAGCACCGCGATGTCCACCACCTGGTAGAAGCATCCGCCGTCTCCGATGACGCGGCCCATGCCGACCGGCTCGCCGCGATGCAGGATCTGCACCGCGAACAGCGAGCCCGGCAGCCCGCGCGCGGCCGCATCTTCGGACTTCGCGCTGAGCCCTGCACCGGTGCGCAGGGCGTGGTAGACGCTGCCGCTCGGGATGGCGTGGAGGACGGCGTAGGCTGCGTCGTTCATGCTCATGCTGCTATTGGCGCCGGCTCATTTGCCGGCCGACGATGCTGTGGGCGTCTTGCGGAACAGTCGAAGCCAGAACGCCAGCTCGAACAGCACGCCGGCGAGCACCAGCACGCTGCCGACCAGCGGAGCGCCGAAGTACAGCGGGCCGAGGCCGATGGCATAGGCGGCGATGGCCGCGAGGAAGATGGCGAAAGTGATCAGGTGGCGCATGGATTCACCTCTTTGCGTGGGGCGTGGCGTTCACGGATGGGCCGCAGGCTGTTTCGTGGCAGCAAGGGCCGGCCCGCGTTTCACCGCGCACGGCCATCGTAGTGCCGGACCGGGATCGCCGAAAGCTCGATGCCCTCGATGCGGCGGATGTTGATCGCGGCCATCGCGTTGCCCTTCGGGTTCGTACCTTCGGCGTACGGATGCATGCCGCAGACCGGACAGAACCGGTGCTGGACGGCGTGCCTGTTGAACGTGTAGCTGCTGGTGGCGTCCTCGGGCGTGAGCAGGTGGAGCTTCTCGCACAGCACGAACCACAGCGGCGAACCCCTGCGCTGGCAGATCGAGCAGTTGCACGCCAGCGCTTCCCCGATCTCGCTTTCCACCTCGAACGCCACCTTGCCGCAGTGGCAGTTGCCTTTGTCATTCATGACCGGACTTCCGATGTCCCGCGTCGGGGCGCGATGTTCGACGATGGGCCCGCGATGGATCGTGCCATCACGATATCCCGCTGCGGGTCGTTGCCCAGCGGAAAAACGTGGTCACCGACCTCGACGAAGCCGCACTTCCGGTAGAACGAGATCGCCCGCGGGTTGCGTTCCCACACGCCCAGCCAGGCCACGTCCGAGCCGCGTGCCTGCAACGCTCCGATACAGGCGCCCATCAGCTCCTGCGCGATGCCGTTGCCGTGCCAATCATCAACTATGTACAGCCGCTGGACCTCGCCCGGGGATTGGGCTGGAACGCAATCCGGCGCGTCACCCCAGCGCAGTTGGGCAAACCCTATGAGCCCTTCGCCATCCTCGCACATCAACGTAAGCATGTTCGGGCTGGCAATCTCGCCCGATTGGATGGCCTCGCTGTAGCTGGTCCGGCAATGAAGATCCATGTCTTCACCCGTATTCACGGCGCCAAAGGTGGTTCGGAACGTCGCCTCGGCAAGCCGGGAGAGTGGCCCTGCGTCGCTGCGGCTGGCTTTTCGTATGACGGGCAACGGAACCTCCAGAGGGCACTTGATCCCTGTCAGGCCCGAATCGGGGCATGTGGATGGATGCTCGGTCGCCGTCACTCGGGCGTCAAGCCGAGGGAAAAGCAACGCACCGATCGGTGCATTTGCCGTGGGGAACACAAAATACCCCTGACGCGAATGGCACTTACTTAAGCCCCGTTTGTCCCCGGATCAAGTCCGGGGCAGGCTCTGAGCGCAGGCCGAAGTCGAAGGACACGCCGGCAATGGGGCGGCACTGACCTGGCGGCGCTTCGACTCCGCCCGCTGCGGGAAAAGGTGCGGGAAAAGGGGACGTGGCCAATTAATCCCACGCTCAATGCTCGCCAGTGTGAGGGGCGAGGCTTACTTCTTTTGGATGACATGGCAAAAAATGGGGCTAGATTCGCATACCCGACATCCCGAGCACGATGACGATCGCCAGGATCATGCTTGCGCTGACCGTGAGTATCCAGCCGCGATCAACCACGCGCCGGCCCACCCCGTGCGCGAGAAGTATTCCGCGCGCGCCCGAGGCAAGATGGCCAAGCACGAAGAAGACCCCCAGCAGGTAGTGCGGCAGCAGCCGGATATTCCATGCCCCGTGGATGATGCCGTCCGGGGCGCCCACGGCAAATGCCCAATCACTCGGAGTGTTCAGGTAGCTGCGGGCGTAAACGAATACCGAGTCCAGGTGTCCGATGACGTAGACGGCGAGATACAGACCCGCGGCCAATTGAAAGCTGCGGAAAACGTCGCCGCGTTTGCCGCTCCAGTGCCAAAACAGACGCATGCCGGTTATCGTCTGCAAGAGCAGTAGCAACACCAGGATCGGCTGCACAATGGGGTTCCGGTAAACGGTCGCGCCGATGTGCTGAACGGCGTTGTACGTTTCCGACGAGGCAAGGAAGAACACGTGGTTGATCACGTGAAAGGCGATGTAGAAGACGATCACGGCTGCCGTAATGCCGTGAACGACCCGCCAGCGGGTGACGCTGCAGGGTCCGTTCGCGGGCTTCTCGGTATCGGGGCTCGCGAGCGCAATCCCCGCCATGGCCACCCACAGCACCGACCAGACAACCTCGTCAGGCAGACGGCTCTTGACCATGTAGGTCACGACGCCCAGAAAGACGTAGAGCGTTGGCGCCATGACGGTGGCGTAGGCGAGTCGGCGCATGCTGGTGGGCCCGGGAAGCTTCCAGGCGAAGGCAAACCCGACGGCGGGCGTGAGGAACACACCAGCGAGCATCACGACGGCGAGCGGAATCGACGCGGACCCAGTTGCCGCGGGGCCGCCGACCGCCATGTGGAAGCCATCGAGCCAGAATGGATAGCCGATGGCCGCCACGGCGGGAATCAGTCCGAGGAGTCTTGCCAAGCCGTACGACCTGACGCCGGTGGTTCGCACCCCCGACATCTCGCGCATACTCGTATTCATTTTCGGAGTCTCCATGCGCGCGCTGTCGGTCATGCGATGCGGGTGGTTGACGTTCTGGAAGAACCCGGCGCTGGCCAGTGCCTGCTTGAAGTCACCAGCCGGGAACTCCACGCCGTGATCATTGTGCAGCAAAGTGCCGGCCGCTGGTTGGCGTTGACGCAGCGCCGCGGCCAGCACCCGGCGGGTCAGCTGGGCCGTCTGGGAAAATGTCCCTGACACTTTTTGCCTATGGCTTGACCGAATAGCGGCTGGAGGTTGCGATGCGGTTCCAGGCGTTGATGACGATCGCCAGCCATTCGACCGCTGATATTTCGTCGGCGGACAGGGTTGCCGCCGCCAGATCGTAAACCGTATCCGGTACCTGCCCCTCGGAGATCAGCGTAACCGCCTCGATGAGCTCCAGCGCGGCGCGTTCTTTCCCGGTGAAGTAGTCGGCTTCCTGCCATGCTGCAAGAACAGCGATGCGATCCGCCGGCTCGCCACTGGCAAGCGCGTCCCGTGTGTGCAGTCGGCAACAGAAGGCGCAGTGGTTGATCTGGGAGGCGCGCAGGCGCAAGAGATGCGAGAAGCCGTCGGCGAACCCTGCCTTCGTCAGGGCGTCGGACGCAAGTCGTTCGAGCTTCGCCACGGTTTGGTACAAATCAGGTGCGGATTTGCTGAGATTTACTCTTTCAGTCATTTGGATTTTTCCTTGGTGCTGTCTGACATTGGAGCCAAGTCGAGCCCATGCGCGAAGCGATCGGGCCCCCGACTTGAGCGAACCGTCAGGTCATAGCTAGTTGCGGGACCATACGATATCAATCCCTTCGGACGTTCCTGTTGCGTGCCTGAGCAGGGAGATGAACTCACTGCTCGCGCCAAGGCGCTCCAGCACATCGATCGCCGTGTGCTCGACGAAGTAGTCCTGATCCGTAGACGACTCCTCCTCCATGTGGTCGATCAGGATCTCCAGGTCACGCTCCGAGATATTTCCGAGCGTGCGGCCACTTTCCTTTTCCGATATGCGAATACTCATGAATGAGGCTTTTTTCATGGGTTGCGGGATCGATGGGGTGCGGCCTGACGCTTGGCAAGCTCCGCATCGGGGCAGATGCACCCGATGTTCGGCCTTCGGCTTTCCTCGGTCAAGTCGACGAATCCTGCCGTGCAACAAGGAGTTGCGGATGGCGACTGGTGTAGGTGAGGGACGGTGGCACGATTGCATCTTTCATGAATCGGGGTGCCAGGTCTTATCCCCACAATCGTCGGTGGTGACGGGGCTGATTCCAGGGTGCCGGTGGGTATCCCGCTTGCCGGCTGTCATTCGGCGACGTTTGCCGCCCAGGCGCTACGGCTTGCGCACCGAGGCCACCTGCGTGGGATAGCTGCGCTGTTGATCCTGGCGCGTCGGAAAATGTCCCTGACACGAATGGCACTTACTTAAGCCCGTTCGTCCCCGGATCAAGTCCGGGGCAGGCTCTGAGCGTAGGCCGAAGGCCGCACGCGGGGAGTGGCCATGGATGGCCACGGTCCTGAGGAGCGAGGAAGTCGAAGGACACGCCGGCGATGGGGGCGGCCCTCACCTGGCGGCGCTTCGACTCCGCCCGCTGTGCGGGCTACGCTCAGCGAGAACGGGGCTTAAGTAAGTGTCATTCGTCCTTGACACCTTTTGCCCGATCTCGCCTTCCACCTCGAACACCACCCTGCCTCAGTGGCAGCTGCTTTTGTAGTTCATGACCATTCTCCCGATGTTCCGCGTCGTGGTCTGGTGTTCGACGATGGGCCTGCGATGGATCGTGTCATGACGATATCCCGCTGTGGAGCGTGCCCAGCGGAAAGACGTGCTCGCCGGTCTCGGCGAAGCCGCACTTCCGAGTTGAATTCGCCGCTGACGGCGCCGTCTGCGGTGTCCACGGTTGCCGCGGGCGGGCTGCCGGTGAACACCCCTGGGAGGAACCACGGACTTAGGGTTGCCGGGCGCGTGGGTCGTAGCCGGTCATCATGGTCTTGCCTGCAGGTGGCAGGTTACGCATGCGTGCCACCTGCTGCGCATCCACCGCTCCACCGCGGTTGCCCCAGCTGGAGCGCACGAAGGTAAGCAGCGTCGCCAGCTGGCTGTCGTCTAGCCGCTCGCGGAAGGCCGGCATGCTGAACTGGGTGGGCGTGTCGCGGCCGGACGGCATGGTGCCGCCGTGCAGGACCAGGCGGATCACCGAGCCCGGGTCGCTGCCGTTAAGTACGGGGTTGCCGGCCAGCGCAGGGTAGACCTGACCGTAGCCGTGGCCGTCACTGCGATGGCAGGCCGCGCAGTTGTCGAGGTAGAGCTGGGCGCCGGCTGCGCCGACGTTGCCCGCGGCCAGGGCGGTGTGGGTCGCCGGGTCATAGGCCAGCGCGGCCTCCTGCCGCGCCGGCGGCAGCGATTTCAGGAAATGTGCGATGGCGGCGAGATCCCCGTCGTCGAGATACTGCGTGCTGTGCTGGACCACGTCGGCCATGCCGCCGAAGATGGCGCTGTGCTCGCTGCGTCCCGTCTTGAGCACGGCGACCAGTTCCTCCGCGCTGACGCTGCCCAGCCCGCTCGCCGCTTCGCCGCGCAGGCTGGGGGCGATCCAGTGGTCGCTCTCGCCGCCGCTCAGGTAGGTCGTGCCGTCGCTGGCGCTGAGTGCCTTTTCCTGCAGCGTGAACGAGCGCGGCGTGTGGCAGGCGCCGCAGTGGCCGAGGCCCTCGACCAGGTATTCGCCACGCGCCAACGCCGGGTCCTGCACCGCGGTTGCCGTCGGCGGCGCCACCGTCGGCGCGAACAGCCAGCGCCAGTACGTCAGCGGCCAGTTCATCGACAGCGGCCACGGGATGCCGTTGCGGCGGTTGGCCTGCTCCACCGGAGCCACGTCGTGCATGAAGTAGGCGTACAGCGCCTGGACGTCCTGGTCGCTCACCTTGGCGAATGAGGGGTAGGGCATCGCCGGATAGAGCGTCTCCCCCGAGTCCGCGATGCCGCGCCGCACGGCGCGTTCGAACTGGCCGTAGGTGTAGTTGCCGATGCCGGTCTTCGGGTCGGGCGTGATGTTGGTGCTGTAGATGGTGCCGACCGGCGACGCGATCGGCAAGCCGCCAGCGAAGGGCTTGCCGCCGGGCGCCGTATGGCAGGCCGCGCAATCGCCCGCCCTGGCCAGGTATTCGCCTTGCCTGAGCTGCGCTTCGGTCGGCGCCGCCGTGGTGGTCGCGGCGTCGCCGCCGCCGCGGAACAGCTTCGTCGGCAGCCACGCCAGCAACAACAGCACGGCCAGCACTACGATGGTGCGCCACCAGCCGCCACTGCGTCGACGTCGGGACGGAGTGTTCATGTCTGCACCAGGGGACCGGGATGCTTGAGATAGGTCTCGCGGATGGCCTTGGCCGACCAGTAGGTGAGGCCGCCGATGAGGCCGGTCGGGTTGTAGCCGAGGTTCTGCGGGAACGCCGATGCGCCGGTCACGAACACGTTGGGCACGTCCCAGCTCTGCTGGAAGCGGTTCAGCGCGCTGGTGGCCGGGTCGTTGCCCTGGATCACGCCGCCGGTGGTGTGCGTGGTCTGGTACTGCCGGGTGTCGTAATGGTCGCCGGGCTTGCGCAGGGTCTGCGAGGTGGCCCGGGGCTTCATCCGGGCGACGATCTCCTGGGCGCGCTCGGTCAGGTAGCGCGTCATCTTGTACTCGTTGTCGTGCCAGTCGAAGGTGATCCGCAGCAGCGGCTGGCCGAACGCGTCCTTGTAGGTGGGGTCGAGGTCGAGGTAACGGTCGCGGTAGGCCATCACTGAGCCGTGCGTGCCGACGAACGTGGTATGCAGGTAGCTGTCCTTCGCCGCACGTTTCCATGCCGCGCCCCAAGCCGGTGTGCCGGGCGGCACGGCCAGCTGCTGGATCGGCCGCCCGCCGGTCTGACCGCCGATGATGTAGCCGCCGCCGATGAAGCCGAGCGGGCCATGGTCGAAATGGTCGGAGTTGAAGTCGTCGACGATCTGCGAACCGCCGGCGCCCGCGCCGATGAATGGATTGATGGCGGTGTCCTTGTCGAAGAACAGGCCGATGCTGCTCATCATCTGGTACGCGTAGTTCTTGCCGATCACACCGGCGCCGGTGGCCGGGTCGTAGGGCTTGCCGATGCCCGAAAGCAGCATCAGCCGCACGTTGTGCATCTGGAAGGCGGCCACGATGACCAGCTCGGCCGGCTGCTCGATCTCCTTCCCCTGCGCGTCGACATAGGTGACGCCGGTGGCGCGTTTGCCGCCGGCGTCGAGGTTGATCCGCGTCACGTGGCTGCCGGTGCGCAGGGTGAAATTCTTGCGCCGCATCAGCACGGGCAGGATCGTGGTCTGCGGCGTCGCCTTGGCATACATGTAGCAGCCGAAGCGTTCGCAATAGCCGCACAGGTTGCACGGCCCCAACCGTGCGCCATAGGGGTTGGTGTAGGGCTGGGAGGCATTCGATGCCGGCTGCGGGAACGGCTGGTGGCCGAGGGCCCTGGCGGCGTCGGCGAACAGTCTGGCGCCCTGGGTATCGGCGACCGGCGGGTTGGGGTAGGCGCGTTTGCGCACGCCCTCGAAGGGATTGCCGCCTTGCTGGATGGCGCCGTTGAGGTTGCCGGCGCGGCCCGAGGTGCCGCAGACGTACTCGAACTGGTCGAGGAACGGTTCCAGCTCGTCGTAGCCCACCCCGTAGTCCTGGATCTGCATGTCTGCCGGCATGAACTTCTCGCCGTAGCGCTTGGCGATGTGGCTGCGGAACTCCAGGTCTTCCGGGGAAGGCCGGTAGTGCTGGCCGTTCCAGTGCGTACCCGCGCCGCCCACGTTGTTGCCCAGCAGGAACGAACCGTACTGGCGATAGGGCACCGCCGTGTCGCTGACGGCGTGGCGGATGGTGATGGTTTCCCGCGCCAGCGGCTGGAACAGCTTGCCGCGGATGCCATAGGCCAGCTCGTCGGCGATGCCGGGGTAGGCCCAGTCCGGCGAGGTGTCCTGGTAGTTGCCGCGCTCCAGCGCCAGCACTTCCACGCCGGCCTCGCTCAGTTCCATGCCCATGATCGCGCCGGTCCAGCCGAAGCCCACGATCACCACGTCCACCGGCTTCATGCGGATCATGACTGCCGCTCTCCGCGGATCGACACCGGGCCCAGCGGATAGACCTTGCCCGGCTGCTCGATCCAGTCGGCGTAGTCGGCACGCGCACCGGGGAAGCCGATCATCTTCCAGCCGCCCATCTGCCTGTTGCCGCCATACATCGGGTCGGCGAAGTAGCCTTCCTTGGTGTTCTGCAGCAGTTGCGCGAAGAACGTGGCCGCCGGCACCTGCTCGAGCGTGATGCCGCCCTTCTCCAGTTGGTGCAGCACCTCGTCGCGCACCTCCGGGGCCAGCGCGGGAAAATCCTTGTCGTGCTGCTTCCTGCACCAGTCGTCGATGGCGGCGATGGCGGTGCGGTAGAGGTCGCGTGGCGTGAAGCGCAGCTGGTAGCCGAGCGTGGACGGCGTGTCGGGCACGAACGGCCCCTGCATGTACCAGAAGCCGCCGTGCCCGTAGGCAGCCTCCATCTCGCGGTCGATGAATTCGGGCACGCCGGCTTCGAGCGCACCGGGACCGTCCTCGTTGGCGGGAATCAGCCGATCCACCGCGGCCTGCAGGAACTCCCACTCCGGCGCGGTGAAGTAGCGCGGCGCATAGGCGCTTGGCTGCGCGGCCGCCGTGGCATGTTGCGTCGGCGCGAACGCGGAGGTGCCGAGCAGGCCGACCGCCGGGGCGATGGCCAGCGACTGTCGCAGGAAACCTCGCCGCGATGGCGAGCGGGGCTGGTTCGACATGGCGCCTCCCGGGCGATCGTGCGTGATCGCCTCGCGCATGCTGGCAAGTCGGGCGCGAGCAAAACGTGAAGTTGCCTGCGCGCCTGTGTGCGCCGGATCGCCCGCCGTTGCGACGCCGGCGCGTCAGTGCACCGGGTGCCCGCGTTCTTCCATCAGCCGGGTGAGCTCGGCGACCAGCTCGGGGTGGGTCGCCGCGGCGTCGAGCAGGTAGACCTGCACATCGTGTGCCGGCACGCGGGCGCGCAGGCGGCCGTGCTCGGCCACGTCAATTGCACTGCCGCCGAGCGCCGGCTGCCAGCGGCCGGGCTGCAGGTAGTCGCTGATGTCGAATGATGCGATGGCATCGCCCTTGTTGAGCAGCACCAGCGCGATCTGGTGCGTATCGCCCTTCTGGTACACGCGGTAGAACGCGGCCTGGTTGCCGGCGAAGCGCAGCGGCAACATTAGGCCGCGTTGCAGGGCGGGGGTGCTTTCGCGCAGCAAGGCGATGCGCTTGAGTTGGCGGTAGATCGGACTTTTCGCGGCGTTGTCGATGCGCTGCTGGCCGTAGTAGTTGCGGTTGCCTTCGTGCTCGGCGTTGCCACGTTCGAAGCCGGTCTCGGAGCCGTAGTAGATCGCCGGGATGCCGCGCGCGGTGAACAGCCAGTTGTTGGCGTCGATGAAGCCGGCGTCGTCCGTCTTCAGCCGCGCCATGTCGTGGTTGTCGTAGAAGGTGACCAGTTCGTACGGGTTCTGGTACGGGCCGTTGGTCAGGTAAAGGCGGTCGAGCAGGTGGGCGTAGTCGCTGCCGGGGCGCTCGAACACCTCGGCGATGCGACCGCGCAGCGGGAAGTCGAGCACGCTGATGGCGCCGCTCGAAGGCCAGGTGTACTGGCCGATGTTGTCGGGGCTGTAGTCGAACGCCTCGCCGAACATGAAGAAGCCGGGGTGCTTCGCGCGGATGCGCGCGCTGAACTGCTTCCAGAATGCGGTGGACATGTGGCTGATGGTGTCGATGCGGAAGGCATCGGCGCCCTCGCCGATCCACTGCTCGTAGGCGCCCACGAAGTAGTCGAGCACGGCCGGGCTCTGGTCGTCGTTGTTGGACAGCTGCACCAGGTCGTCGTAGGCGTGGTAGAAGCGGTGCAGCGGGTTGCGTACCGGGTCCAGCTGGTACGGCGGCAGGTTCTGCTGGTCGGCAACGAGCTTGCCGTTCTTGTCGAAGATCTGGCCGTACTGCGGTTGGCGCACCGGCATGCTGAAGGCGGGCGAGCCGTGGTTGACCACGATGTCCTGCACCACCTTGAGCCCGGCCGAGTGCATCTTCGCGGTGAACTGGCGGAAGTCGAGGCCCTTGCTGGGCAGGTGCTCGTCGAGCTTGTAGAAGTTGACGCCCCAGTAGCCGTGGAAGCCGGTCTTGCCGCGGTCGGTGAACTTCGAGCCCCAGCTCACCGGGTCGCCGCCGGTGAATGCCTCGTCGGGGTTGTCCACGATCGGGGTGATCCACACCGCGCCGAAGCCCATGCCGCGGATGTAGCCGGCGTTGTCCAGCACGCCCTTGAAGTCGCCGCCGAGGTAGCCGATGTTCGCGCTCTCGCCCTTGGGCGCGCCAGCAACCGGGACGTCGAAGGTGCGATGCGCGCCGCCCTGGTCGCGGTGGTCGTTCGACGGATCGCCGTTGACGAAGCGGTCGGTCATCACGAAGTAGATCGCGTTGGAGGCGAACGGCGCGTCGGTGCCGACGAACTCCGGTGGGGTGGTCGGCGCGGCCGCCTGCGCGAGGCCGCAGGCGAGGGTGGCGACGAGGGCGGGAAGCAGGCGCTTGGCGGTCATGGTTCGGTTTCCGTCGGCAAATGCGTGATGTCGCAGGAGCGCACCCTGTGCGCGACGCTCTTCGTAGCACGGCGCAAGAGCGTCGCGCACAGGGTGCGCTCCTGCAGGCGATGCGGAATCAGGTTTGTTCGGGCTTCGGCACGCGCAGCGTGCACAGCCCGGCGACGAGCAGGCTTACGCCGCCCAGGCCCAGCGCCCAGATCGGCTGGCTGTGGAAGAGCAGTTTCAGCAGCACGCCCAGCACGCTGGCGGCGAGCAACTGCGGGATCACGATGAAGAAATTGAAGATGCCCATGTACACGCCCATCTTCGCCGCGGGCAGGTTGTCCGACAGCATCGCGTAGGGTAGTGAGAGGATCGAGGCCCAGGCGAAGCCCACGCCCACCATCGAGACGATCAGCCAGTGCGGGTCGCGGATGACCAGGAACGACAGCAGGCCCAGCCCGCCCAGGCACAGATTGATCAGGTGGCTCCAGCGCAGCCCGCAGGCGCGCACCAGCAGCGGAATCAGGATCGCCGCCAACACGCCCACGCCGTTGTAGGTGCCCATCAGCACGCCGGCCCAGTTGGCCCCTTCGTTATAGGCGACCGAGGTAGTGTCGCTGGAGCCGTAGAACGTCTGCGACACCGCCGAGGTGGTGTTGATCCACATGGCGAACATCGCGAACCACGAGAAGAACTGCACCCAGTTCAGCCGGCGCATCGGCAGCGGCATGCCGTGCAGGTCGCCCATGATGTGGCGCAGCGGGCCGTCGCTGCGGGTGCGGCTGAGCCACACGAACAGCGCGCCGAAACCGGCCAGGCCGCCGGCCAGCAGGTACAGCTCCTGCTCCAGCGCGAAACGCCGGATCAGGCCCAGCAGCACCAGCCCCAGCAGCAGCAGCAGCGCGCCGATCTTCCACGCGCCGGCCACGCTGCCGGGCGCCTCCTCGATGCGGTTGTCGGAGAACGACTCCAGCTGCTCCGGCGGGTACTCGCGGGTGCTGAGGATGGTCCACAGCATCACCGCCAGCAGCACGAACGCGCCGGCGTAGAAGGCGTACTTCACCGAGTGCGGCACTTCGCCGGCCGGCGCCGTGTTGGCTACGCCGAAGTGGGTGAGCACGTAGGGCAGGAACGAGGCGACCACTGCGCCCACGCCGATGAAAACACTCTGCATCGCGTAGCCCAGCGGGCGCTGCTTCGGCGGCAGCTGGTCGCCGACGAAGGCGCGGAACGGCTCCATCGACACATTGAACGAGGCATCCATGATCCACAGCAGACCCGCGGCGATCCACAGCGTGGGCGAGTTCGGCATCGCCAGCAGCGCCAGCGTGGCCAGCACCGCGCCGGCGAAAAAGTACGGCCGGCGCCGGCCGAAGCGGTTCCAGGTGCGGTCGGAGAAATAGCCGATGAGCGGCTGCACGATCAGCCCGGTGAACGGTGCGGCGATCCACAGCAGCGGGATCTGGTCCACGTTCGCGCCCAGCGTCTGGAAGATCCGGCTGACGTTGGCGTTCTGCAGCGCGAAGCCGAACTGGATGCCGAGAAAGCCGAAGCACATGTTCCAGATCTGCCAGAACGACAGCTCGGGTTTGGCGCGTGAGACCTTGCCGTCCTTCACGGGGCGCCCCGGCCGGCGGCGAGCGGGGCGATCAGCAGGTCATGCACCTCGGCCTGGTTCAACGGGCCGCTGCTGCCGCCGTTGCCGCCGCTGCCATTGTCGGCAGTGTAATGGGCGAAGTGGGCGAGGTAGCTCATGTTGAATCCGTCGTCGAGGGCGAAGCGGCAGGTGCTGCCGGCCTTCGCGGTGAAGCTGGCCCAGGTGGACTGCTGTGCGCGCACGCTGTGCGGCATCACGATCGGCAGGCGCTGCGGGTCGCTGCCGTCGCAGCGGACATCTAGCATCTTCACCGCGGCGGTGACGCCGGTGTTGATCGGGCCGTGATCGTTGGCGTAGTCGAGCGCGACGCGGTAGCGGCCGCTGGCCGGTGCGGTCCACGTGCGCGGCCAGCTGCCGTTGACCTTCGCCGTTTCGCCCACGCAGGTGTCGGGGCTGTGCAGCGACTCCAGCCCGTACACATCCACCCGCGTGGTGCTGAGGCAGGCCAGGCCCGGCTGCGGAGCGAGGCGGGTACTGCTGTCGATGTCACCGTGCACGCGGCCGTTGAGATAGAGCCGCATCTTGCCGTCCGTGCTGACCTGCCAGCCGCCGCCGTCGGCGTGTACCCGCGGCGCGGCAGGGGCGATCGGCGCGTACAGCGGTGCGTCGGTGCGCAGCGGCGCGTCGGGCACCTGCACCGCCTTCAGCGTCACCGTGGTCGCCGTGCCCTGCGTGCGGGTGCGGTCGGCGACGAGCAGGTTGCCGGTGACCTTCCCCGGCAACTGCAGGGTGATCTGCCGGTCGCGCAGGTCGAGCGTGATTGTGCGGCGCTGGCCGAACAGCATTGGCACCAGCGCGGTCGGCAGCTTCGGCTCAACGCTGCCGTCCTCGTTCAGGCCGAACACGCCTTCGGTGACCACTGCCAGCGCCGCCGCCACCGACCACAGCTGGCGCGGCGAATTCACCACCGGGCCGCTGAGCTTGCCTTCGTCCACGTGCTGGCCCTGGGTCAGCAGCTCGTAGTTTTCCATGTTCGAGCCGTACAGCGCGGCGCCGCGCAGCACCGACTCGATCTCGTGCGCGATGCGTGCGGGCTGCTCCGTCTTGCGCGCGGCCCGCAGCGCGTAGGCGCTGACGAACGGCCAGATCGCACGGTTGTGGTAGATCGGCTGGTCGCTGCGCTCCGGCCAGATCACCGGGCTGCCCGCCGGCCACGCGGGATAGTTCGCCAGCGTCTGGCGGGCGCGTTCGCCGTCGGCCACGCCGCTGTCGACCGCCAGCGCGATGCCGAGCAGGTCGTAGCTGTCGTACGGCGTGCCGTCGCCGCCGATGTAGCTCATGTACATGCCGCGGTCGGCGCGCCAGAAGTGCGCATTGATCGCCGCCTTCAGCGCCGCCGCGCGGGTGCGGTAGCCGGCGGCGGCTTTCGCGTCGTGGTGGGTGTCGGCCAGGCTCGCGGCCAGCTGCAGCGCCTGGTAGTGCAGCACGTTGGTGGACAGCGCGTAGGACTGCGCGATGAAGGTCACTTCATCCGCGGTCCATGCCGGATAGGTTTGCTCGCGCCAGTCGAGGAACGAGGTCTCGCCGCGGTACAGGTCGAACGCGGCGTCGAACACGTACTGGCGGTCCTGCGCCAGCGTATCGCCCAGCGCCTTGTACACGTCGCCGGCAAAAGCCGTGTCGTCGAGCAGGTGGCGCGCGCCGAGGAACCACACCACGCGGTCGGTGCTGATTGGCCAGCTGCCGCCCGAGCCGGTGTCCTGCATCGCGTACAAGCCCTGCGGCGCGGACGGGACGCGCACGTCGGACAGCTTGAACTTCAGCCCGTTGCGCGAGCGCGTCGGGTCGAAGCGCCACAGGCCCAGGTCGATCGCGTAGGACAGGTCGCGCGTCCACACGTATGGCCACTTCAGGCCGGTCTCGAAGCACTGGCAGGGAATGGGTTGGCCGTGGTCGAACGCGCCGTCGCGGATCGCGCTGACTGAATCCTGCTTGAGGTCGTCCTGCGCCATCGCGAACAGGCCGTCGAACAGCAGGCTGGCGGTTTCCGTGCGCAGCGGCTGCGCCGCGATCACGCGCTGGCCGTAGGGCCAGGCCAGCGTGTAGTTCTGCTGCGCATCGCGGCTGATGGCGACGTGCACGCCGTGCCAGTCCAGCCCGTCGTGCCAGGCCGGCGCGGTGGCAGAGGCGGAGGCGGCCAGCATGGCCGCCGCGAGGATGCTCAACATGCGCGTGCCGCGTGCGGCCCGCGCTGGATGATGTGCCCGGTCGGCATGGCCCCTCCTGCAACTGTGGTGTCGTGCCAGCGCGCGGCCCGCGGGTGGCGCGCCGGCACAGTGGTTGTCACCGCATGGTAGATAGCGTCGCACTGCAGCAACCAGCCCATGCATACGTATTCATGGGCGAACGGGCGGGTGTCGACCCCGACACCACCAGCGCCGTTCCGTAGGGCGGGCACCGCCCGCCAGCTTTTGGCCGAGGCCGGGGGCGGCGGGCGGTGCCCGCCCTACGGAGTGGTGTGCAAGCGCCTCAGCGCAACTCCACCACCACCAGTCCCTGCACCGGCACGTCGATCGTGAACTTGCTACTGCGCACGTCCACCGACTCTGGCGCCGCCAGCTTGCCGGCTTCACGCAGCTCGGTGATCTGCGCGCGGCTGGGGAAGTCGGGGCGACCCATGCGGTCGAATGCGGCGACGGCGTTGCCATGGGTTTCGTCCACGCGCCAGACGGTGGCGCGGGCCGCGGCGGGCAGCTGCTTCACGACAACATCGAAGCGCTTCGGCGCACCGACGGGTTTGCCCGGCGTGTAGCTGGCGGTATCGCCGACCGGGGGGGCGTAGTTCCACAGCGCGATCACCAGCGTGCCGTCGTCGCGCCGGGTGATCAGGGCGGAGTCCGACTTCGTCGCCAGCTGCCGGTCGCCCAGCTTGTGCAGGATCGTGAACGCGTTGAACGCGGGCTTGGCGATGCGGTTGGCGGCGATCAGACCGAAACCGCCGTAGAACGGGTTGCGCACGATGCCCTGTTCCTCGAACACGTCGGAGAACGACCAGTAGCTCATCGTCTCGACCTTGCCCGCGCACTGGCGGATGGTGTTGGCCAGCCACGGCCCCATGAACACGGTGTCGGTGACGTTGGGCAGGTTGGCGTAGCTGGCGTTGTACTCGCTGAAGATCAGCGGCATGTGCGGGTAGGGCGAGGCGGCGATTTCCTTGTGCACCTTGTCCACCGCGCGGCAGACCATGTCGGCGCGCGGGATCTTCTCGTCGCTGTGGAACACGTTGCCGGCGGTGTCGTCACCGTAGACGTGGCTGCTGACGAAATCGACCGGTACGTTGTTCTTGTGCGTGTGGGCGAGGAAATCGGTGGTCCACGCCGCCTGCGCGGTGGATGGGCCGCCCACGCGCAGGCGTGGGCTGACCGCCTTCAGCGCGCGCACGGTGTGGTCATACAGTTTGAAATAGCTTTCCTGCGCCGGCTTGCCGGTCCAGAAGCCGATGTTCGGCTCGTTCCACACCTCGAAGTACCAGCTGGCCGCCTCGTCGATGCCGTAGCGCTCGACCAGGTGCTTCGCCAGCGCGCCGATCATCGCGTCCCACTCGGCATAGTCCTTCGGTGGCGCGACGTTCGGGTGGTACCAGAACGGGTGCAGCGCGGTGGGGTCGGAAGTCAGCTCCGGCGGCATGAAGCCCAGTTCCACGAACGGCTTGAAGCCGCGTTCGAGCAGGCCGTCGTAGATCTGGTCGATGTAGGAAAAGTTGTAGGAAATCTTGCCCTGTGCGTCGCGCTGGATCAGCCCCACGTCGTGGTCGAGGATGCCGTGGAAGCGGATGTAGCCGACGCCGGTGGCCTGGTGCACGGCGTCCAAGTCCTTGCGGTAGTCGTCACGCAGCGCCAGCGCGGCGCGGCCGGAGCCGAGCGTGTGTTCCCAGAAATGCGGGAACGGCGTGCCTTGCGCGCTGGCGTCGACATTCAGTTTGACGGCGGCCGTAGCGGGCGGTGCCGCGTTGGCCGTAGCGGTAACCAGCAGGGCGGTCGCACAAAGGCCCAGGGCCAGGTGGCGAAGCGAGGCGGAAAAAGTCATGGCGGGATCTCCAGTTCGACGCCTGGATGGCGCGGGGCGGGGGAGCGGGCAAAGCCCGCAACCGTCAGGATGTAAACGTTTACATCGAGGCGCAGTTTCCTACACGCGAGGGGCGGCGTCCAGCGGCGGCGCGGCAAATCTGCCACGCCGCCGCCATGGGCCGGATTCACTGCGCCAGGATCGCCCCGTAGTGGCCGTTCACCGCCACGCTGACCTGGCCGTTCTGCACGGTGTAACGCGTGCCGGAAATCAGCTCGGTGACCGTGCTGCCGTTGGTCATGCTCAGCTGCCACACCGGCACCGTCACCGTATGCGTCACCGAATCGTTGTTGAGCGCCACCGCGATGCGGTTGGTGGCGTCGAAGCGGCCGAAGGCATACAGCTTGTTGGTGTCGTCGGTCAGCAGCGTCATGAACGAGCCGGTGCGCAGCGCGGGGTAGGTGTTGCGGATCGTGATCAGTTTGTTGGTCAGTGCCACCGCGCTGTTGGTCGAGGTGCCGACGGTCCAGTCGAAGGTGCGGCGATTGTCCGGGTCGGCGCCGCCCTGCATGCCGTACTCGTCGCCGTAGTAGATCGTCGGCGTGCCCACGTAGGTCATCTGGAAGAACAGTGCCAGGTAGGTCTTCCAGATGTCGCCGCCGGCGCGGTTGCCGAAGCGCGTGACGTCGTGGCTGCCGAGCGCGTTGCTCATGGTCTGCTGCACGTTGGTCGGGTAGTTCGCGCGGGTGCCGTGCAGCCAGCTGTCGAACTGGCTGGTCGGGATCGAGGCGACGTTGCCGTTGTAGTCCTGGCCGGTGATCCACTCGGAGACGGGCTGCATGAAGCCGTCGTAGTTCATCGCGCTGTCCCACTGGTCGCCGCCGGCGGTCCACGGGCTCGCATTGCCCCAGAACTCGCCGAGGATCTCCGCGTTGGGGTTGACCGACTTCACCGCGTTGCGCAGCTCGGCCGTGATCTGGTGGTTGGTCGCGTCGCTGCCGTTGTTGCCTCCCGCATCGAAGTACTGCGCCGCGTCGAGGCGCCAGCCGTCGATGGCGTAAGGAGCCTTCAGCCAGGTCTGCACCACGGAAGTGCTGCTGCCGTAGATCGCGTTGCGCACGGCCGAGCCGCTGGCGCCGTAGTCGAGCTTGGGCATGCTGGAGATGCCGAAGAAGGCGGAGTACGTGTTGGGCCAGGTCTGGAACGTGTAGTAGCCGTACCACGGGCTGGACTGCGACTCGTAGGCGCCGTTCGTGGTCCACCAGTGGTAGCGGTCGAACCAGGCGTGGGTGTCGCCGGTGTGGTTGAACACGCCGTCGAGGATCAGGTAGCCCTTCGGTCCGTTGGCGGTGCCGTGGATGTCGGCGGCCAGCGTCTGCAGCAGTGTGTTGCTGCCGAACGCCGGGTCGACCTGGGTGTAGTCCTCGGTGTCGTACTTGTGGTTGGTCGGCGAGAGGAAGATCGGGTTGAGGTAGATGATGTCGGCGCCGACGGTGTTCTTGATGTAGCCGAGCTTCTGGTCGATGCCGGCCAGGTCGCCGCCGAAGAACACGGCGCTGTTGCAGCCGCCGACGTTGGACACCACGCTCGAACCCCAGGCGTGCTTCTCGGTGGCGCAGCCGGCGTAGGTGTACTGGCCGTTGGCAACGTCGTTGGCGGTGTTGCCGTTGTAGAAGCGGTCCGGGAAGATCTGGTACATCACGCCGTTCTTCATCCACGCCGGGGTGGTGAAGCCGGGCAGGATGAAGAAGTCGCCGGAGGACGGCTCGGCGGAAGTGGTGCCCGCCGCGTTGAGCCACGCCGTCGCGGTGCCGTCGTTGATCTGGAAGCGGTAGTACTTTTTCGAGGCGCTGGCCGGGATGGTGCCTTTCCAGAAGTCGAAATTGCCGGTGGCGTCGTTGGCCGACCAGCTCATCGCTACCCAGTGGAACAGGCCGTCGGCGCTGTCGTAGTACTTGATGTTGGCGCTGGTGATGTCGCCCTTGAAGGTGCGCAAGGTCAGCGTGACCGCCTGCGTGGCGGTCGGTTCGGCATAGCTGTCGTAGAGCGGGCCCTGGTCGTGGAACAGGCCGCTCCATTCGACGTTGTTGTCGTTGCTGGCGGCCAGCGCGCGGTCGTGCATGGCCGGTAATGCGTAAAGCGCCAACGCCGCGGCGAGCGTGCATGCCAGGGTGGATCTGGAACCGTGCCGTGCCTTGCCTTGATTGCCCATCGAACTTCCCTCCGCAGGTGGATGGAACGAAAAGCTTTCGGATGAGACGGCTGTTTCCTTGTAGGAGCGCGCCTTGTGCGCGATGCTCTTGGCTCCGTTCGACATCAGAGCATCGCGCACAGGGTGCGCTCCTACAGTCAGGGTTTCAGGTCGAGGGTGAGCGCCGTGGCGCGCGCGGCGGCGACGCGCACCCAGGTGACCTCGCCGTAGCGGTCGTGGCCGCTGGCCCAGCCTTCGCCGTCGGCCTGTTGCAGCGCGTCCAGGCTGGCGAAGGCTTTCAGCTTGCCGCTGACGCCGGTGGCCGCGCCGCCGTGGACCTTCAGCAGGTAGAAGCGCAGCGCCGGCTTGAAGCTGCCGCTGGCGGCGCCGAGTTCCAGCTGTACCGTGTCGCCGCGGCGCTGCACCGACAGCGGCTGCAGGAAGTACGCGTCGTGTCCGTAGTCGTAGCTGACGCCGTCATCGTCGTAGTAGTCGAACGTGCTGTGCTGTGCGGCGGGGAACACGTCGACGTCGAGCTGGGTCAGCGGCCGTTCGCCCACGTAGTCCACCGGATCGGCGCGAGTGGGGATGATCGCGCCCTCGCGCACGAACAGCGGGATGTCGCTCCAGTGCTCGCTGTCGATCGCCAGACGGATGCGGCGGCCGCCGTCGTAGCGCTTGCCGCTGAACCAGTCGATCCAGCGCCCGGTGGGCAGGTAGATGTCCTTCGCACGCTGGCCCTGCTTAACCACCGGCGAGGCCAGCAGCCAGTCGCCGAACAGCCAGCTGTCGACGTCGTTGCGCAGGTTCGGGTCGTTGGGCCAGTCGAACAGCAGCGGCCGCACCAGGCCCACGCCGTCGGCGCGGCGCGCGTGCTCGTAGCTGTAGATGTACGGGATCAGCGCGTAGCGCAGACGGATCGCTGCGGTGGCGGCCTGCTCGGCGACCGGGCCGTACACCCACGGCTGGCGCTTCTGGCCGAGCTCGCCGTGCACGCGGAAGATCGGCGTGAACGCGCCGAACTGCACCCAGCGCGCGTAGTTCTCCGGCGTCGGCGTGCCATTGCGGAAGCCGCCGCCGTCCATGCCCCACTGCATCGCGCCCACGTTGATCGCGCTGAGCATGCGCGCGCGCTGGGCGGCCATGCTGGCGAAGCCGGTGTCGATGTCGCCCGACCACAGGCCGTAGGCGTAGCGCTGCGAACCCAGCCAGAAGTTGCGGTTGATCGACCACACGCGCTGGTTGGAGACGGCGCGCTGGCTGTCGTACAGCGCGCGCTGCATGTTCAGGAATTCGGTGTCGCTGCCGACGGTGTCCGCCTCGTCGTTCCACCAGCCGACGATGCCGTGGTCGTAGCCGTACTTGATCGCCAGTTCGCCGAACCAGCGGCGCGCGGCGGCCAGGTCGAAGTTGATGTCCTTCACTGGCTTGTGCGAGAAGTAATCGTCGCTGACCTTCTCGTCGGGCACCCAGAAACCGTGCGCGCTGACGTAGCGCCCCTCCACCGTGTCGAGGTGGATGCGCGGCTTCATGATGCCGGTCAGGCGAATGCCGCGGGCGTCCATCTGCTTTTTCAATTCGCCGTTGGGGCCGTCGGGGAACTTGGCCGGGTTCCAGCGGAACTCGCCGTAATCGTCCTCGCCCCACGCCTTCCAGTCGAAGTCCAGCGTGACGTTGTCGATAGGAATGTGCTTGGCGCGGTAGGTGTCGACAATCTGCAGCAGTTCCTGCTGGTCGATGCCCCACTGGCTGTTGGTGAAGCCCATCGCCCATTTCGGGAACAGCGGGGTGCGGCCGCTGAGCTGCGCCAGTTCGGCGAAGATCTGCGCGGGCGTGCCGAGCAGGATGTAGTAGTCGGCCTGCCGGCGCGCCGCGTCGACGGCGCTGATGGCGCCCGGCGCCAGGGTGAAGGTGGCGCCGTCGCTGTCCAGCAGCACGCCGTAGCCGGCGCTGCTCCATACGAATGGCGCGCCGGCGTGGCCCTGCTCGCCGGACATGGCCACCTGCGTGCCGCTGCGCAGCATGCCGGCCGAGGCATCCTCGGTGGCGTTGTAGCCGCCGATGCCGTACAGCGCGTCGCGCGGGTCGTGGCGCAGGCTCAGCGTGCTCGGTGGCGCGGGGTCGAGCTCGATCTGCAGCAGTGGCTGCTGCTGCGCATCGCTGATCCGCAACTGGTGGTGCTGCCGGTCCCAGCGTACCGAGCCGCGCTCGCTGGCGAGCATCGGCCCGTTCGCGTCGTCGTCGCTGCGCCGGGCATCGAAGGCGGGCAGGCTGGCGGCGGGGTCGAGCACCAGCGCGGGCGTCGCGGCGGCGTGCGGGCGCTGCACGTGCACGATGCCGGGCGCGACGAAGCGCACGACCAGCTGGCCGCCCCGGGTGTCGATGCTGATGCCGTGCTTGACGATCGTGTCCATGAGCGGTGCCGGTGAAGTCGTTGCGGGGGACGGCAGCGCCTGGGCAATGCCGGCGCCGAGCGGGGCCAGGGCGAGGCCAAGGCACAGCCAGGCGAGGCGGTGTCGGCGTGGGGAAACGGGTTTGCTCATCGCATCGGACTCCGTGGTCACTGCAGGATCGCGGTGGTGTACGCCGGCAGCTCCAGGCGCTCGTGCTGCAAACTGGTGCCAGGTGCGCTGCGCAGCCGCACGCTGCGGAACGGCTGCCCGTCCAGCGCCAGCGACTGCGCCTGGCCGGACAGGTTGTGCACCACCAGCGCACGGCCGTGCGCGTCGTCGAGCCGCCAGGCGGCGACGTGTGGGTTGCCGGTGTTCCATGGCTGGAGCGCGCCGTCGCGCAGCACGGGCAGTTCGCTGCGCCAGTGGATCAGCGTGGTGTAGTAGTGCAGCAGCGAATCCGCGTCGGCCTGCTGCGCCTCGACCGATACCGCTGGGCCGTCGTGCGTGGTGAAGGTTTTCCAGGTGGTTTCGCCCGGCGCGTCCGGCACGCGGTTCCAGCGCATCGGCTCGCGCAGGTCCGGGTCGGGTTTCCTGCCGCGCATGCCCAGCTCCTCGCCGTAGTAGACGAACGGCTGGCCGGGCAGGGTGAGCAGCATCGCGGCGGCCATGCGCATGTGCTGCGGGTTGTCGCCCAGCTGGCTCATCACCCGCTCCTGGTCGTGGTTGGACAGGAACGGCGCGTCCACGCCGGACTTGCCGGTGACCTTGCGGTAGGCGGCGTCGGCATGCGCGAGCAGCGCGCCGAGATCGCCGGCGCGTTCGCTGCGCGCGCTATCGATCAGCTGCACCGCCAGCGGGAAGTCGAACACCGCGTCGAGCGGCTTGAAGTACGGCGCCAGTTCGTCGGCGGAGTCGCGGGTCACCTCGCCGACCACGTAAGCGCCGGGGTTGACGACATCTAGGCCCTGGCGGAATTCGGACCACCAGGCGAGGTTCTTCTGCAGCGTGAGCGGGTTGTGGAGGTCCGCCTTGAAGTCGTAGTAGATGTGCTGCGCGGCGTCGAGGCGGAAGCCGTCCACGCCCTTCTTCAGCCAGTACTGGCCGAGCTTGACCATCTCCTGCCGCACCGCCGGCGTGTCGTAGTCGAGGTCGGGCATTTCGCGGGAGAAGTCGCCCAGGTAATACGCCTTGCCGAGCGCATGCCAGGCCTGCGCGCCGGCGGCGTCTTCGGCGTGCAGGTCGGTGTGCGGGCCGGCCCAGCTGTACCAGTCGTGATGCGGATCGGTGGGATCGCGCGCGGCGACGAACCACGGGTGCTGGTCGCTGGTGTGGTTGATCACCAGGTCGATGATCACCTTGATGTCACGCTTGTGCGCCTCGCGCAGCAGGCGCTCGAAGTCGGCCATGCTGCCGTACTGCGGGTTGATCGCGTAGTAGTCGGTGATGTCGTAGCCGTGATAGGTGGGCGAGGGGTTGATCGGCATCAGCCAGATGCCGCTGACGCCGAGCGACTGCAGATAGTCGAGCTTGGCGGTGACGCCGTTCAAGTCACCGATGCCGTCGCCGTTGGTGTCGTACCAGCTGCGCACGAAGATCTCGTACCACACGCCGGAAGGGGCCGACGCGACCGGCGCGGCGGGGGCGGACAGCGCCGGGGCGAACCCGCCCGACGCGAGTGCGGACAGGGCCAGCAGCATGGATGCCACGAGTCGGCGGATCATGGCGCGGCCACCGCGGTGCGCTGCGCAACGTCCGTGGCGCCGCCGGCGCGCGCCACGAACTCGTGGTGCAGCGGCAGCGTGTTCTTCGCGCGACCGATCAAGGTGCGGATGTCGGCGAGGAAACCGTCCAGCTGCGCGTCGGTCAGCGCGTCGGCCAGCGGGTGGTGGCGCTGCGGCACGATGCGCTGGCCCAGCAGCACCTGCACCCAGCCGGTCTCGGCGAACAGCTCCTCGCCTTCGCGGAACACCATGCCGATGCGGCGGAACAGCTCGATCCGCCGCGCCAGCGAGGGCGGGATCTCCATCGCGCCGCACTGCTGCCAGAACGGCGTATCGGTGCGCTCGGTGGCCTTGTAGTGCAGGATCAGGAAGTCGCGCACGTGCTCGTACTCGAAGCGGGTCTGGCGGTTGTATTCGTCCACCAGTGCGCTGTCGCAGCGGCGGTCGGGGAACATCGCCAGCAGGCGGCTGACGCCGGACTGCACCAGGTGGATGCTGGTCGATTCCAGCGGCTCCATGAAGCCGGCGGCCAGGCCCAGCGCAAGGCAGTTGCGGTTCCACGCCAGCTTGCGCATGCCGGTGACGAAGCGCAGCGGGCGCGGATCGCCCAGCGGCTCGGTTTCCAGGTTCGCCAGCAGCTGGGCGGCGGCCTCGTCGTCGCTGATGAAGCGGCTGCAGTACACGTGGCCGTTGCCGGTGCGGTGGCGCAGCGGGATGCGCCACTGCCAGCCGGCCGTGCGCGCGCTGGCCTGGGTGTACGGGCGCATCGGGCCACCCGGTGCACTGCCCACCGCCAGCGCGCGGTCGCAGGGCAGCCACTGCTGCCAGTTCTCGTAGCCGGTGTTCAGCGCACCCTCGATCAGCAGGCCGCGGAAGCCGGAGCAGTCGATGAAGAAGTCGCCCTCGACGAGCTCGCCGCTGTCCAGCTGCAGCGATTCGATGAAGCCGTCACCCTCGCGCAGGCGCACGTCCACCACCTTGCCCTCGGTGCGCTGCACGGCGCCGGGCGCGATGCGTTCGCGCAGGTATTGCGCGTAGCGCGAGGCGTCGAAGTGGTAGGCGTAGCGGATGCCGCCGAGCGGGCTGTCGGGAATTTTCTCCAGCGGCGCGAAGCGATTCTCGGCGGCGGCCGCGGCGTTGAGCGAGTACGCCCACAGGTCCGGCGTGTCAGTGCCGCCGCGTTCCTGCACGGCGCGCAGCCAGTAATGGTGGAATGGCGTCAGCCCCAGCGGCAGGCCGAGGTCGCCGAACGCGTGCAGGTAGGAATCGCCCAGGCGGGTGAAGCCGTTGAGCTGTACGCCCAGCTTGTAGGTGCCGTGGGCGAAGCGCAGCATCGCGTCCTCGTCGATGCCGAGGAAGCGGTTGATGTGGCGGATCTGCGGGATGGTGGCCTCACCCACGCCGACGGTGCCGATCTCGGCCGATTCGACCAGCCGGATCTGCACCTGCGGGCCGAGCGCCTGCGCCAGCAGCGCCGCCGCCAGCCAGCCGGCGGTACCGCCGCCGACGATCACGAGGCGGCGGATACGGGGATCGTTCATGTCATGGCTCCTCGGCACCCTGTCTGCATGATCGTAAAAAAAAGCCCCGCCGGACAACACACAGCGGGGCAGCTTGGGGAGGTAATGCCGATACGGCTTACTGGAACTTGTACGAGACGCCGATATCGTAGCGGCGGCCGTAACGCTCCCACGTCAGCACCTGGCGGGGATCGTTGTTCTGGTACGTGATGAAGCGCTTGTTGGACAGGTTGGAGCCCTGCACGATGAAGGTCAGGCCCTTCAGGCTGCCGCTGTCGAAGCTGTAGCTGAGCTGGGCGTCGTAGGTGCTGCCGCCCTTGACGGTCTGCATGATGCGGGAAGCACTGATGCCCGACACCTCGCCCAGGAAGCTGGAACGGTAGCTGTCGCTGATGCGCGCCTCGAAGCCGTTGTGCTGGTAGTACAACGTGGCGTTGGCCACCCACTTCGACAGGCCCGGCACGGTGATCGGATCGGAGTTGCCGGCGTACACCAGCGAGCTCTTGGTGCGGTTGCCGGTGAGGATCATGCCGAAGCCGTCGAGCACCGGGGTCACCAGGTTGAACGGCGTGTTCAACGTGACCTGGGCGCCCTTCACGTAGCCGCGGCCGTCGTTGGTGGGGCCGGAAACGATGCCCTTGGTGGTACCCAGCTGGGCCTGCTGCACCGGCGTCAGGCCGAACGGCAGGAAGGCGCTGAAGTCGTACAGGTAGGCCGCGTTCGGGTTGATGTAGTCATGCAGCTTGATGAAGTAGCCCGATAGCGCGAAGTAGCCGGCGCCGCTGCGGCACAGGTCGGAGTTCTTCGCGTCGTTGGAGTTGCACTCGTAGCCGTTGCCGCCCGAGAAGTAGTGCTCGTAGCTGACGTTGTAATTGTCGGCCATGGTCGGCGTCAGCTTCGGGTTGCCACCCGAGGCGCTGAAGTAGGCCTGGTTCGGGTCGGTGTTCGGCAGGTGCGTGATGTTGCCGCTCACGCCGAGACTGGCGTTCATCTGGTCCATGCGCGGGCGGGCCAGGGTGCGGGCGGCGCTGACGCGCAGGTCGTCGTTGTCGGTGAAGCCGAAGATCAGGTTCGCGCTGGGCAGGTAGCGGGTGTAGGTGGTGCTGGCGGTGACCGGGATCAGCTGAGTCTGTCCGCCGGTGACCGAGCTGCCGGGCGCCACGCGCTCGCCCACGCCGCGCTGCGAGGTGCGCTGCGCCTGGATGCCGAAGTTGCCGCGCAGGCTGACACCGCCCAGGTAGGTATCCAGGTTCATCTGCAGGTACGGCGTGAGGGTCTTCTCGCGCACCTTCCAGTTCGGCGGCAGCGACAGCGACGAGCCGAAGGTCGGCACCTGCTGCAGCGTGCCGTTGCCGATCAGCTCGAACGGGTTGTAGCAGAGCTGCGAGCTCACGCCCATCCACGACAGCGGGTCGCAGCTGCTGCCGGTGAACGGCGCGGTCTTCACCGCGTTGCCGCCGCTGATGGTGCCGCCGCCCAGGGTCAGGAAGTCCTGGTCGATGTGGTAGGTCTTGCTGCGCTTGCTGTACGCCACGCCGAACTCCATGCTGGAGAACGGACCGCTGGTGAAGCTGCGTTCCACCGACAGGCGCAGGTTGGCGAGGTAGTCCACGGTGTGCGGCGCGTTGATGAAGCCGGCCTGCACCACGTCGTTGCCGCCGCCCCAGCCCTGCGGGTCGGTCAGCACCACGCCGTTGGTGTAGTTCAGCGACGGGTTGAGGTAGAGCAGACCGTTGCTGCGCTCGACGAAGCCGAGCGTGTCGGTGGCGCCGGTCGAGCCGTAGCCGGTGCCGGAGTAGCTCTCGAGGTTGACGTCGCGGCGGGTGGCGCGCGAGTAGTTCGCGTCGAGGTCGGCCGTCCAGTTCTCGTTGATGGTGAACTTGTTGTCCCAGTTGAAGTTGTAGACCCGGGCGCTGGTGGCGTTGTAGTCGTTGCGGATGACCGGCTTGACGTTGCCGTAGGTGCCGGCGACGTCCATGCCGTTCTGCACCGTGCTGCCGGGCAGCAGCTTCGCTGAGCTCCACCACAGCGGGAACTCCATGCCCTTGGCCTGCTGCACTTCCTTGAAGTTGTCGTAGGTCATGTCAATGGTGCCGGTGTACCACTCGGTCGGCTTCCACTGCACGGTGGCCAGCACGCCACGGCGCTTCATCGAGTCGGAGATGCCGAAGTTCTTCGCGCCGCCGATCACCGCGTTGCCGTTGTTGTCGTTCGGATAGCCCCATGGCTGCTGGTGCTGGATCTGCGAGGGGTTGTTCTCTAGGTCCACGCCCAGGGTGACGCCCAGGGTGTGGTCGGCGAACTGGTGCACCCACACGCCATTGACGTTGTAGCCCTTGTCACTGACGCCAGGGCCGTTCGACAGCTGGGACATGTCGTTCCAGATGTAGTGGGCGTTCAGCGCCGCCTCGGGGCCGCTCTTCTCCAGCGGACGGATGGTGTGCATGTCGACCGTGCCGGTCAGGCCCTGGCCGATCAGGTTGGCGGAGGGCGACAGGTGCACCACCACGTTGTCGAACCAGCTCGACGGGTACTGGTCGAACTGCACGTCGCGGTTGTTCGAGGTGGAGACCTGCTGACCGCCATTGATCAGCGCGGTGGAGAAATCCGGGCCCATGCCGTGGATGGTCAGCACCTGCGGACGGCCGCTCACCGTCTGCACGGCGAGGCCGGGCAGGCGGCCGAGCGTGTCGGCGATGGACACGCCGGGCAGCTTGCCGACCTGCTCGGCCGACACCGCCTCGACGATGGTGCTGGAGTTGCGCTTGAGCGCGGTGGAGTTCTCGATGCTGCTGATGAAGCCGTTCACCTCCACGGCCTGCATCTTCTGCGCCTTGTGCTTGCCGTCGGCGTCCTTGTCGTCCTTCTTGGTCTGCTCGGGCGACGTCGTCGGCGCCTGATCCTGCGTGCTCTGCTGCGGGCCGGCCGCGGGTGCGGTGGCGGCATAGGCCGTGGCGTACATGCCAAGGCACACCGATGCAATCGCCATCGCCAGCATGTTGTGTTTCAGAACCATGTAAATCCCCTCCCACGAATGGTGTGTCGCCGTCGATCTCGGTTATTGGTTTTCCCCGCGCTTCCGTCGGCGACAACCGTCGGCAGGTGCGCTGCCGAGGTTTTCGGCGGCGTGTTTGCATGGTAGGCCGGCATTTCCGCAGCGAAGCATTTCCTGCATACGTATTCATGGCGGGCGCTGTATCGCGCTTGCTGCGCTGCGGCAGCGCGTGCTCCCGCACCGGGCCGGCATGGTGCGGGCCGCAATGCAGCTTGACTTTGCATGTGGCATGGAAGCAGCGGCCGCATGCCCGTCCTGCGTTGCATGCCGCAGCTGCAGCACGAATGAATACGTATGCACACCCGTGCTGGTTGCAACGGAGCCGCGGCTAAGCTGATCGCCATTCAATGACGGGCACGCGGACGTGCCCATCTCATGCGGGGGACACGTTCAGATGAGTGATGCACCCTGGTGGCGCGGAGCCGTCATCTACCAGATCTATCCGCGCAGTTTCCTGGACACCGACGGTGACGGCGTGGGCGACCTGCCGGGCATCATCGAACGGCTCGACTACGTGGCGGGCCTCGGCGTGGACGCGATCTGGATCGCGCCGTTCTTCCGCTCGCCGATGGCCGATTTCGGCTACGACATCGCCGACTACCGCGATGTCGATCCGCTGTTCGGCACGCTGGCGGATTTCGACGCGCTGCTGGCGAAGGCGCACGCGCTGGGCCTGAAGGTGATGATCGACCAGGTGCTCAGCCACACCTCGGTCGAGCACGCGTGGTTCCGCGAAAGCCGGCAGAGCCGCGACAATGCGAAGGCCGACTGGTACGTGTGGGCCGATGCGCGCGAGGATGGCGGCCCGCCGAACAACTGGCTGTCGCTGTTCGGCGGCAGCGCCTGGCAGTGGGAGCCGCGCCGCGGCCAGTACTACCTGCACAACTTCCTGACCTCGCAGCCGGACCTGAACTTCTACCACCCGGATGTGCGCGCGGCGATCCTCGACAGCGTGCGCTTCTGGCTGGACAAGGGCGTGGACGGCTTCCGCCTGGACGCGATCAACTTCTGCTTTCACGACGCGTTGCTGCGCGACAACCCGCCCAAGCCGAAGGACAAGCGCGTGGGCCGCGGCTTCAGCCCGGACAACCCGTACGCGTTCCAGTACCACTACTACAACAACACGCGGCCGGAGAACCTCGCGTTCCTGGGCGAGCTGCGCGCGCTGATGGATCGTTACCCGGGGGCGGCCACGCTGGGCGAGATCTCCTCGGAGGATTCGCTGGCGACGATGGCCGAGTACACCCGCCCTGGCCGCCTGCACATGGGCTACAGCTTCGAGCTGCTCACCGACGACTTCAGCGCCGCGTACATCCGCAGCACGGTGCAGGCGCTGGAAGCGCAGATGACCGACGGCTGGCCGTGCTGGGCGATTTCCAACCACGACGTCGAGCGCGTGCTGACGCGCTGGGGCGGCGGCCAGCCTTCGCGGCAGCTGGCCAACCTGCTCACCGCGATGCTGTGTTCGCTGCGCGGTTCGGTGTGCGTCTACCAGGGCGAGGAGCTGGGCCTGACCGAAGCCGAGCTGCCGTACGAGGCGCTGCAGGACCCGTACGGCATTGCGTTCTGGCCGCAGTTCAAGGGCCGCGACGGTTGCCGCACGCCGATGCCGTGGAGCGACGCCGACGCGCAGGCCGGTTTCAGCGGCGGCATGCCGTGGCTGCCGGTGCCGGCGGAACATCACGCGCTGGCGGTGAGCCGGCAGCAGGCCGACCCGCATTCGGTGCTGAACGGCTTCCGCCGCTTCGTGCACTGGCGCCAGTCGCAGCCCGCGCTGCGCTGGGGCGATATCGCCTTCATCGACACTGCCGAGCCGGTGCTGGCGTTCACCCGCCGTCTGCACGGGCAGACCGTGCTGGTGGCGTTCAACCTGGCCGACGCCGATGTCGCGATCGACCTGCCTGCAGAGCTCGGCGAGCCGCAGCCGCTGGACGGCCATGGCCTGGTGGCTGGCCGGCTCGACGGCCGCCGCCTGCAGCTGCCCGGCTACGGTGCATGGTTCGCCCGCATGGCGTGATGATGCTTCGCCTCGTCGTCCTGCCGTGGCTGCTGTTCGGCGCCTCGCTCGTCAGCGGCAGCACGATCGCGTCGCAGGGCGTCGCCGCTGACGCTCCGGTGCAGTTGCAACTCGACGCGCCGGCGTTTGCGCCGCAGAAGATCGCGGTGACGGTCTACCTGCCGCCGGGTTACACGCCGGCGACGGCACGTCGCTACCCGGTGCTGTACGCGAACGACGGCCAGGACATGCCCGCGGTGGAGCTGCAGCCGACATTGGCGCGGCTGTACCGCGAGCGGGCGATCGAGCCGGTGATCGTGGTGGCGATCCGCATGCTCGACGACCGAGCCAGCGGCTACGGCCTGTTCGATCGCGCCAGCGCGCGCAGCCTCGTCGGCGGTTCGCGGATCGGCCCGATCGGCGTGCGCGCGCGGGACTATTCCGCCTGGGTCGCCACCGTGCTGGTGCCCTATGTCGACGCGCACTACCGCACGCGCCGCGCCGCACGCGGACGCACGATACTGGGCTGGTCGCTCGGTGCGCTGAACGCGTTCGGCCTCGGCTGGCAATATCCGGAGCTGTTCGGCCGGGTCGGCGCCTTCTCGCCCTCGTTCTGGCTGGCGGCGGACCGCAGCAGCGCCACCGCGATCCAGCACACGCGGCTGGCGCAAGCGATGGTCGATCGCGGACCCCGGCGCGCCGGCCTGAAGATGTGGTTCGCGGTGGGCACGACGGAAGAGAGCGATGACCGCGATGGCGACGGCGTCAACGACACGATCGACGACGTGCAGGATCTGCTGGGAGGCTATCGCGGTGCCGACGGCTTTCGCGCGCGTGGCCTGAGTCAGCTCGGTTATTCGATCAACCTGGACTATGCGGGGCATCCGTCGCGCAGGGCGGATGCCTCGTTGTTCCTGTTGCCGGGCGGCCAGCACAACCAGGCGTCATGGAAGCAGATGTTGCCGCTGTTCCTGCGCTGGGCTTACGGCCGGCGTTGATCGCCTTTGCTCCTCGCTTTGCGATGCAGGGAACAAGGTTTCGACTCCTCCCCCTGCGTGCAGGGGGAGGTGGGGAGGGGGTTGCTCAGGCTGGCGGGGAAGATCAAGAGCTGACCCCACCCCAACCCTCTCCTGCTGCGCAGGGGAGGGAGCACAGCTTGGGTTACTTGCGCTCGGCGGCGCTGGTGTCGCGGATGCCGCGGAACTCGGAGTCCTTGCTCCAGTCCGGCCACTGGTCGGAATTCGCCAGCTGGCTGCCCACGGCGTAGAGCAGCTGCAGGTCGCGCGCCATGCCGGTGAATGTCCAGCTGGCCTGCCATTCGTCGCCAGGCTGGTGGTAGCGCTTGGCGGTGTAGTCGTCGGCCGCCGCCTTGCCGGCCTTGATGCCGCCGTCGACCCAGTCGTTGCCGGAGCCGAATGACACCGCCGGCACGCCGCGCTTGGCGAACGAGAAGTGATCGGAGCGGAAGAAGTAGCCGGCTTCCGGCTTCGGGTCCGCGGTGTAGCTCATGCCGTACTGCTTTGCCTTGGCCACCAGGTCGTCCAGCAGGCCGAGCTTGGCGCTGCCGGAGATGGTGAAGTTGCGCGCCGGGCCGTGCGGGTCGAGCGCGTCCATGTTGAGCACGCCCACCGTGGTGGCCAGCGGGTACAGCGGGTTGGCGGCGTAGTACTCGGAGCCGAGCAGGCCCTTCTCCTCGGCGGTGACGTTGAGGAACACCACCGAGCGTTCGGGCTTCGGCCCCTGCGCGAACGCACGGCCGATCTCGATCAGCGCCGCGGTGCCGGTGGCGTTGTCCACCGCGCCGTTGTAGATGCGGTCGCCCTTCGCGTCGGGCGCGCCGACGCCGAGGTGGTCCCAGTGCGCGCTGTAGATCACCGTCTCGTCCGGGTGTTTGCTGCCCTCGACCATGCCTACGATGTTGTGCGAAGTGATCACCCCGGTATCGACCTTGAAGTTTGCCGACAGGCTCTCGCCCTTCAGCGTCACCGGCTTGAACGCGCGGGTCTGGGCCTGCTTCTTCAGCGCATCGAAATCCAGTCCGGCATGCTTGAACATGCGCACTGCCAGGTCCCGCTGGATCCAGCCTTCCAGTTGCGGATGCACGGAGCCGGGCTTGTCGCGCACGATGTCGAACATCGTGTTGGTGTTGGAGTTCTTCACCGTGGCCCAGCCGTACGAGGCCGGCGCGGTTTCGTGCACGATCAGCAGGCCCAGCGCGCCCTGCCGCGCGGCTTCCTCGTACTTGTAGGTCCAGCGGCCGTAATAGGTCATGGCCTTGCCGCCGAAGTCGCCGTGGCCGGTCTCGAAGTCGGGGTCGTTGATCAGCACCACGACGATCTTGCCGTGCAGGTCGACGCCCTTGAAGTCGTCCCAGTGGCGCTCCGGCGCCTTGACGCCGTAGCCCACGAACACCAGCGGCGCGTTCTCGATCGCCACCGTGGTCGAGCCGTCCATCGGCGCGCGCACGGCGATCTGTTCACCCTGGGTCAGCGTTTCCTGCTTGCCGCCGAGGCCCAGCTTCAGTGCCGGCGCGCCCACGATCTGGCTGCGCCGCAGCGGCACCGCCTGGGTCCAGCCACGCTTGCCGTCCTTGAGGTCGCCGCCGGGCTGCAAGCCGGCGGCCTGCATCTGCGCCACCACGTAGTCGATGGTCTTGGCCTCGGCCGGCGTGGCCGGGCCGCGGCCTTCGAACGCATCGGAGGACAGCGTCTTCACCTCGGCCGACAGCCGTTCGGTGCTGAAAGTGGGAGTGTCGGCGGCCTGCGCAGTGGCGCAGGCCGCCATCACCAGGGCAGAGAGGAGCAGTCGCTTCACGGGCAATCACCTGTCGGGGGGAGAGAGGATTCCCCGATGGTAGTGAGCGACCGCGGGCGGGTCCAGCCGGCGGCGGACCGCCTAGTAGGTGCCGACCACCTTGCCGCTGGTGGCGTCGATCTTCAGCTTGACGGGGTTGCCGGCCGGGTTCCTGGCCTTGGCCTTCCACATGCCGTCGTCGAGGTCGTGCACGTGCGTGTAGCCCTGGGTTTCCAGGGCGGCACGGACATCGTCCTTGCTCAGTCGCGACACCTGCTCGTCCGGGTACACCTGGCCGGTGCTGGCGTCGATGCGCAGGTCGACCCGGCTGCCGTTCGCGCTCCTGGCTTCGGCGTGCCACATGCCGTCCTTGAACTTCAGGTCGTGCACCTTGGTATAGCCCTGCGCAGTGAGCTGGCTTTGTACCTGCGGCTCGGTCATCGCCTGCTGCGCCACCGCAGCGGAGGAAATGCCCAGCGCCAATGTTCCCAGCGCCAGGGTGAGGGCCAGTGGAGCGAGCTTGTGGACCATGGAGGACACCTGGTTGCCTGCGGAAACCCGAGTCTCGAATCGGCCCAAGCAACCGGCGGTGAACGCGGCATCGTGCTGGTGGCTGGCGTTCAGGCAGGTGACGCGGGCGTCAAGCTTTTCGCTGCTGCGCCGATAGCCGTGTTCATGCCCGGTAGCCGCCAGTTGGCTATAGTGCCGGCTGGCCCAGGGGGTGAGGTTTTGATGAGTGAGCGTCAGGCACCGTTTCGCCCTTCCGGCGGACCGCAGGGCACCCGGTTTTTTTCCACCGAGGCGCTGCGGCAATACGCCAGCGAGACCGCGAGCGCGACGGATCGCCGGATCAGCGTGCACGAACCGGTGCTCGAAGGCACCAGCGCCGGCATCGAGGGGCATCGCTTCGCGCTGGGCCCGGGCCGCCAGTCCATCGGCCGCCGGGGCGACAACGAGATCGTCATCGACGACCTCAGCGTGTCGGGCAACCATGCCTGGATCACCAACCAGAACGGTCACTGCATCATCGTCAACACGCTGTCCACCAACGGCACCTTCGTGAACGACCAGCGTATCCACGAGGTGGCCTTGCGCCACGGCGACCACATCCGGCTGGGGCAGGCGGAGTTCGTGTTCCTGACCCGCGAGCACGGCCAGCCGGAACCGGCATCGCGGCGCCGGATCGTCGTCGCGGTGCTGCTCGCCGCGGTGGCGGCGCTGGTCGCGCTGGTGTGGTGGTTGCGCGGGTCGCCGTGAGCGCGGACGCCATTCCGCAGCATGTCGGTCGCTACCGCATCGAGGGCGTGCTCGGCGAGGGCGCGATGGCGGTCGTCTACGCCGGCTTCGACCCGGACATCGAGCGCAAGGTGGCGATCAAGTGCCTGCACCGCGAGGTGGCCGCCGACCCCGCCTACCGCCGCCGCTTCCTGATCGAGGCGCGCGCGGCCGGGCACCTGACCCACCCGCACATCGTCACCATCTTCGACGTCGGCGAGACCGACGACGGCCGCTCCTACATCGCGATGGAGCGGCTGCCGGGCGAGACGCTTGCCAGCGCCGTCGCCCGCACGGGCTTTCCGCCGCTGCCGGTGGTCATCGACCTGGTGGGCCAGCTTGCCGCGGCGCTCGACTACGCGCATGCGCGCGGCATCGTGCACCACGACGTCAAGCCCGAAAACATCATGCTGGTCGACGGCTGGAGCTACGCCAAGATCAGCGACTTCGGCATCGCCGAGCGCCGCGGCTCGCCGGGCGACGCCGGCGGGACCTCCGCGGAAATCGGCGGCACCCCGGCCTACATGGCGCTGGAGCGCCTGCGCGGCGAGCGCACCGATGCGCGCAGCGACCTGTTCTCGCTGGGCGTGGTGCTGTACTGGTTGGTCGTCGGCAAGCTGCCGTGGCCGGATATCGGCAACCCGCAGCAACTGCTGCGCAAGCGCCTGCGTCTGCCGCGGCCGCCGATCCGCCCGCGTGACCCGGCCACGCCGTCGATCCTGGTCAGCATCGTGCGCACCCTGCTGGCGCCCGTGGCGGAGTCCCGCTACCAGCGCGGCGCGGAGGTCATCGACGACCTGCGCCTGGCCGCGCGCGAGTACGAGCGCGAGCGCGAGAATCCGCTGACCACCCGGATCATTTCCCTGCGCCTGCGCTGGGCCAGCAGCCTGGGCGCGATCCTGAGCCTGGTGCTGATGCTGGGGCTGGCCGCGATCTATGCCAAGCAGAACGCCGCGGTAACCGGCGTGGCGCTGGATTTCGGCAGCTCGATGGGGCGCATGATCGCCGGCGAATCGGCCGAGAACCTGCTGCTCGGCGACCAGGCCGCCACGCGCGCGCTGGTCACCGACGTCTCGCGCAACCAGCAGATCCGCTACCTGGCGATCGCCGGCCGCGACGGCGGCATCATCGCCAGCACACAGCCGCGGGAGGTCGGCCAGCGGCTGCCCGCGCCCGACGGCGAGAAATACCTGCCGCCATCGGGTGACGTCCAGAGCTACCTCAGCCGTACCGCCGGCGACCGCGGGCAGGGCGGCATGCTGCTGTTCGACGTGCCGATCCAGTACCAGGCCAAGACCGTGGGCGAGCTGCGCCTGGGCATCAGCAACGCAGCGCTGCGTGCGGCGCAGCGGACCACCTTGTGGGTGATCGCCGTGGTGCTGGTGCTGACCCTGGCTGCGGTGATCGGCGCGGCCTACTGGCTGTTCCGCCGCCCGCTCAACATGCTGGCGCTGCTTGGCGATGCGCTGCTGAAGGTGGCGCGCGGCGATTTTCGCCACCGCATCCGGCTGGCCCGCCGCGACGAGTTTGGCCGGCTGTTCGATGCCTTCAACCTGATGAACGGCGCGTTGCAGGCGCGTCAGCACCGGTCCGCGACGCCCGCGCCGGCCGCCGCCGGCGAAGATGTCACGCGGCCGACGCGGATCATGGCCGCGGTCACGGAAGACGGTGCCGGCGAACCCTGAGCCGCGGCTCAGTATTGCTTGAGCCGCTGCTTGAGCTCGCGCGCGCGGGTGCGGTAGACGATCGCCGGTTCGTAGTCCGGCGCGATCGCCAGGATCCGGTCCCACAGCGCGATGGCCTGGTCCAGCTGCTGGTCGCGGTACAGCACGATCGCGCGCTCGTGATACGAGTCCAGCAGTTGCTTGCGCAGCGCGACCGCGCCGGTGCCGGTCGGCTTCAGGCTGGGGTCGATGCTCAGCGCCTGGTCGAGGCGGGCCAGCGCCTGCTGCTTGTGGCCCTGACCGAGCAGGGACACGCTCTCGTCCTGCAGTCGGCGCGCGGCGGCCGCCGGTGGCTCGGCGGATCGCACGACCGCCGTCGGCAACGTGGTCGCCGCCGACACCGCGGGTGCCGCATTGGCGGCGGCCGACAGCGGCATGTGCAGCGTCTCGCCGACGCGCAGCAGCGAAGGATTGGTCGAACCGTTGTAGCGGGCCAGGATCAGGAACAGGTTCGGGTCGCCGAGGTAGCGCGCAGCCAGCGTGCTGTAGGAATCGCCCGGTTGCACCACGTGCGCGCGCCAGCGCTCGCCCAGCTCCTGCCGTGGATCGGCGGTGAGCTGGCGCAACATGGCCCGTGCGGCACGGTCGCCCGGGCGCCGTTCCAGGATCCGGCGCAAGGCCTTTTCGCCTTCGGCGTAGTGGCCGGACTGGAGCCGGTCGCCGATCGCGGCCAGCGACGGCTCCCTGGAGGCGTCTGGCGATGTCGCCGCTGCCGCCGGCGCTGCTGATGGCGTGACCACCACCGCGGCATGCCTGTCGCGCAGCTGCGCGCAGCCGCCCAGCCCCAGCGTGGCCAGGGTCACCGCCATCAGCATCGCCCGTTGCCACCGGCCGGCGGCAGCGGGCGAGAGCGCGCGGGTGTCGTTGGGCAGACTCGTCATGTGCTGATCCTCCGTGCCGGCATCCGTCTACGCCTTCCGTGTCCGCCGCGGCTTCGCCTGCGCCGCCGCAATCAATTCCTGCAGATAGGCAATGCCTTCCTCCTCCGGGAAGAACGCCACCACGTCGGCCACGCTCAGCTCGTGCCGCTGGCGCAAGGCCAGGAACTCCTCTCGCGCCCGCGCCAGCCGCTGCGCCGCTACGGCCTTCTTGCCAAGCGGCTTGGCCGGCGATTGCGGTTCGGGCTTGCGTTCGAGCCTGGCGAGCTCTTCCTGGAATTGGCGGAAATCGTATTTCTGGGCAGTCATGAAATAGAGAATAACGGTCGGTGGCCCGATTTTCGCACGTCGGGCCATCGCCGCGCAGTTGCACGGGCCTTTGCCGATCCTTGGCGCGTGCCGGGCGAGGCAAAAGCGCGCCAATGAGAGCAACAGAGACCTGTTGTCATGCCTGGTGACCGGGGACGGCGAAGCGCCGAAACGGGACCTTCATCAATCGACCTGCCGACATTGCCGGCTCAAGCATTGATCGGCTCGGCTGCCGGTTTGGCACATGCACAACGCCACTCGTCGTGCCGGTGCCGTGGCCCGCCGTACGCAATCACCGTCCCTTCCAGCGTTTTCACGGGAAGGTCACTTGACCAAAGCCTAGAATCGTGACTCGCATCACGGTTTTCTAGGCAGAAGCATAGTTGCGACGGGGAATGTGGGGGAGGCGCAAACATGTACGGGCTAATCCGGTTCCGTGCGTTGCACTGGCAGTTGCTGCTGGCATCGGTCGAGTTTGTGTTGCTGGTGGCGAGTGTCTACGGCGCGGTGGTGCTGCGTTACCTGGGTGATGTCAACACCCAGGTTGCGTTCAGCGAAGCGCTGCATTGGCGTGGGCTGCTGGTGGCGATGATGCTGATTGTCTCCATGGAGGCGCTGGGGTTGTACCAGGTCCATCTGCGGGCGGGCTGGCTCGGGCGGCTCAGTCGGCAAGGCATCGCCTTCGCGCTGGGCTGGATCGCGCTTACCGTGTTGTATTACGCGGTTCCTGCGGCGTACCTGGGCCGCGGAGTCCTGGGCATCGCGCTGGTCGTGGGCTACTTGGTCGTGGCGTTGTGGCGGGTGGTGTTCCTGGGTTTCGTGGACGCCGACCTGTTCAAGCGTCGCGTGGTGATGTTCGGCGCCGGCGAGCGCGCCGCCGAGGTGAGCCACAAGATGCGCCGCAGGACCGACCAACGCGGATTCAAGGTCCTGGGCTACGTGCCGGTTGGGGATGATCCGATATCCGTCTCCGCGCCCTTGCTGCTGCATCCCGACGGGGCCTTGTACGAATGGGCGGCCCGGCGCGGCGTGGACGAAATCGTGGTGGGGCCGGACGATCGTCGCGGCACCTTGCCGGTGGACGCGTTGCTGGAGTGCAAGCAGCGCGGCATGGCAGTGACCGAGCTCACCGAGTTCTTCGAGCGCGAGGCCGGCAGGATCAAGATGGATCTCACCAACCCCTCGTGGCTGATATTTTCGGACGGCTTCAACAGCTCTCCGGTGCGGCGCTCGATCAAGCGGGCCTTCGACGTGGCCGTCGCCACGCTGGTGCTGCTGGTGGCGTGGCCGTTCATGCTGTTGACGGCCCTGGCCATCCGGCTGGAGTCGGGCCGCGGTGCCCCGATCCTGTACCACCAGGAACGGGTGGGCGAGAACGGCGAGCTGTTCTCGGTGATCAAGTTCCGCAGCATGGGCATCGACGCCGAGCGCGACGGGGTGGCCCGCTGGGCCAGCAAGAACGACGGCCGGGTGACCCGGGTCGGGCATTTCATCCGCAACGCCCGGCTGGACGAGTTGCCGCAGCTCTGGAACGTGCTGTGCGGCGACATGAGCATCATTGGCCCGCGCCCCGAGCGGCCGCAGTTCGTGGCCGATTTCAACACCCGCATCCGCTATTACCGCTTGCGCCATTGCGTGAAGCCGGGGCTGACCGGCTGGGCCCAGCTGCGCTACCCGTACGGTTCCTCCCTGGAGGACGCCGAGCAGAAGCTGAATTTCGACCTGTTCTACGTGAAAAACCACAACCTCGTGTTTGATCTGACCATCCTGGCCCAGACCGTGGAAGTGGTGCTGTTCGGGCGTGGCGCGCGCTGAAATCAACGGACACAGAGGGGGACAAGGGATGAAACCGCACCCGGGAAACGGCTTTTTCTGGCTGGTGATGGCAGCGGGCTTGCTGCTGCTTGGCGGCTGCAGCAGCGCACCGATCGTCGATGGCCCGGCCGCGGCGACGCCGCCGGTAGAGCGCTACATCATCGGGCCTGGCGATACGCTGGAGATCTTCGTGCGCGACAACCCCAGCCTGTCCACCACCGTGCCAGTGCGTCCCGACGGGCGCATCTCGATCCCGCTGGTGCAATCCATCATGGCGGCCGGCGAAACCCCGGACAAACTGGCGAGCGACCTGGAGGGCGCGTTGGGCCGCTACGTCCGTTCGCCGCTGGTGACCGTAATCGTCAAGAGCTTCGTCGGCGCCTATAGCCAGCAGGTGCGCGTGGTCGGGCAGGCGATGATGCCCAAGGCGGTGCCTTACCGCAGCGGCATGACCCTGCTCGACGTGATGATCGAAGTCGGCGGCCTCACCAAGTTTGCCGCGGGCAACGGTGCGAAGGTCGCGCGTCGGCTGCCCGACGGCAGCGAGCAGACCATTCCGGTGCGGCTCGGCGACCTGATGAACGGCACGATCAAATACAACATGGTCATGCAGCCCGGCGACATCCTGATCATTCCGCAGTCACTGCTCTGACGCGACGCGTGCAAGTGCATGGCAACCGTCAACGACATCGGGAAGGTGAAGTGATGCAGAAGCAATCGTTCGATTTGCGTGAGCTGTTTCAGCACGTGCTGCTGGAGGCGCGCACCAGCTGGCGCTACCGCTGGCATGCGCTGATCGTCGCGTGGTGCGTGGCGATCGTCGGCGCGGTGCTGGTGTTCAGCCTGCCGAACAAGTACGCGGCCAATGCCCAGGTGTATGCCGACACCGAGGCGCTGACGAATCCGCTGCTGCGCGGGGTTGCGGTGCAGCCGGATGTGGGGGGCCGCCTCCTGATCATGACCCAGACCTTGCTTTCGCGCCCCAATCTCGAGGCCGTGGCGGACAAGACCGGGTTGTCCCTGCGCGCCACGACCCCGGCGGACAAGGACGAGTTGCTGCTCAAGCTGGGCGCTGCCGTCACGGTGAAGGGTGCCGGACCCAAGGACCTCTATGACATCAGCTATGCCGATCCCGACCGTCGGATGGCGCAGAAAGTGGTGCAGGCGTTCCTGCAGATCCTGATGAACGAGACGCTGGGTGCAAATACCGTCTCCACCGAGACGGCGCAGAATTTTCTGCAGCAACAGGTCCAGGCCTACAGCAACCGGCTGAACGAGGCGGAGCAGAAGCTCGCGGATTTCCAGAAGGCCAATGTCGGCTATGTACCGGACCAGGGTGGCAGCAGTTACTCCGCGCGCCTGCAGGCGGCCGAGACCCAGTTGCAGAACCTGCAAGGCCAATACGATACGACCGTCGCCAGTCGCGCGACCACCCAGCAGCAGATGCGTGCGCTGGCGAGCAGCGGCTCGACCTCGCTGGGAGCCGACCCGCGCACCCAGGATGTCGACAAGCAGATTGCGACCTACCAGCAGCAGCTCAACCAGCTGTTGCTGAGTTATACGGACGAATACCCCGACGTGGTTTCCACCCGGCGCATGATCGCGCAACTGCAGGCGCGGCGCGATGCGCTGCGGAAGAGTGCGCCCGCGAGCCCGATGCTGGGCGTGGTCTCGGACAATCCCGTGTACCAGGAAATGCAGAAATCCATGTATTCCACCCAGGTCAGCGTCCAGGCGCTGGCCACGCAGATCGCGCTGCAGAAGCGGCAGATTGCCGACCTCAAGGGCAGTGTGGACAAGATCTCCGACGTGCAGGCGACCTTGCAACGGCTGATGCGCAATTACGACGTTACCAAAAAGCAGTACGACCAATTGGTGGAGCGCCTGAACACGGCCGAGCTGTCTCAGGATGCAACGCAGAGCGGCAACAACCTGAAGTTCCGCGTCATCAATCCACCGGTCGTTCCGCTGCGGCCGGTGAGCCCGAAACGCGGGCTGCTGCTATTGCTGGTGCTCGCGCTGGCGCTGGCTGTCGGCAGCGGGTTTGCGTACTTCCTGCACAAGATGAATCCGGTGTTCGTGAGTCTCAAGAGTTTGCGGGAGTCCGGCAATTATCCCGTGCTCGGCGGGCTCAGTCTGATCACGTCGCCATCGCGGCGTCGGAATCAGCGCCGCGAAGTGGCCGGGTTTTGCACGGGGGCTGGTCTGCTGGTCATGGTGTTGATGCTGGGGTTCGCCTTTGACGGACAACTTGCCCGGCTGGTGCAGCATTTCTTCATGGTGGGGGCCGCATGAGCATCGTCGAGAAAGCAGTCGAGAAGCTCAAGAACCTGCAGCCCGAACCGCCGGTATCGGCGGCTGTCGAGGCGACACCAGCGCGTTCGGTGCCGACGATCGAGCGTTTGTCCGGCAAGGCGCGGACTGTGGACCAAACCACGGAAACTGCGCCGGCCTGGCACGTGGATCCGATGGCCCTGGAACGCGCCGGCCTGCTCCCTGCTGGCGACGAGGCGAACGATCGGCTCGCCGATGAGCTGCGTCGCATCAAGCAGCCGTTGATGGACAATGCCATCGGAAAAGGCGCCAAGGTGTTGCCGCACGCAGGGCGCATCGTGGTGACCAGCGCGGTGCCTGGCGAAGGCAAGTCCTTCACCGCAATGAATCTGGCCCTGAGCCTGGCGCACGAGATGGATTTCGACGTGTTGCTGGTGGACGGCGATATACCGAAATCCCATATCACCCGCGCTTTGGGGCTCGAGGGGCACCCGGGGCTGATGGACGTGCTGGTGGACGAACGGCGCCAGCCCGCCGAGGTCATCGTGCGAACCGATGTACCGAATCTGCTGGTGGTGCCGGTGGGGCGGCGCCATCCGCTGACTACCGAGTTGTTCGGCAGCCTGCGCATGGAGCACGTGCTTGAAGAACTTGGCGGTCGACACCTGCGTCGTCTGGTGGTGTTCGACTCCTCGCCCCTGCTGGCGACTCCGGAGTCGCAGGTGCTGGCTTCCCACATGGGCCAGGTGGTCATGGTGGTAGCCGCGGGCTGCACGGGTCAGCATGCGGTCGATTCGGCGCTGCAAAGTTTGAGCGACTCGCAATATGTCGGCCTGGTTCTCAACATGAGCTGCCTGCCGGCAAGCGAGAACTACTACAACACCTACTATGGCCTGTATCCCCGGGTCCACCTGGCCGGGGAAGCCTAGATGCGCGTTCGGTCGGCGTCGATTGTCCTGTCGTCGATTGCCCTGGGCGGCTGGCTGACAGGAGCTGCAGCCCAGAGCGTGGACCCCTCCATGCCGCCTGCGCAGAACTCGGTCGGCGGATTTGCCGGGAGTTCCGAGAATCTGCCGCCGGGCATCATCCCGCAGCCGAGCGTCGATTCCCCGGGCGTGGTCGTGGGCGTCACGCTCGGTGAGCTGTACACCGATAACCTCATGCTGGCGCCCAGCGGCAAACCGAAACAGACCGGCTGGATCACCGAGATCCAGCCGTTCATCAAGTCCGCCTTCAGCGGGCCGCGGTTCTCCGGCGTGTTTGACTACACGCTCACGGGGTATCTGTACGAGGGGCAATCGCGCCACAACCAGTTGGCGCAGAATCTCGACACTCACGGCACGCTCACCCTTCTTCCGCAGCATTTCTTCCTCGACGGCAGCGCGTTATACGGACGCGAGGTCGTCAACAATGAATTGCCGGCCGGCTCCGGTACGTTTTTCCTGGACAACAACCGCGCCAATGTCGGGCGGGGCACGCTCAGCCCGTACTGGATCCAGGAGCTTGGCAACGTGGGCAGCGCGATGCTGCGCTACAGCTACGGGCGCGTGCTGTACAACACCAGAGGCATTCCCGCGCAAAGCAACGATCTGTTGATCGGCACGTCCGACATCACCAGCAACGCGGTGCAGTTCAACCTCGTAAGCCCGAAGGACCAAAAGTGGACTTGGAACCTTGGCTATGTCGACCAGCGCATCGAGTTTGATTCCGGCCGCAGCTCGCGCTTTTCGACCGCCAGGTTGGGCGGCGCGGTGCAGGTCCGTGACAATGTGAGCTTGCTGGCCGATGTCGGCAGGGAGAACAAATTCCTCGCCGACGGCACGGTGAACAGGCTGGGCGCGAGCTTCTGGGACGCCGGCGCCGAGTGGTCGAATACGCTGAATGATTTCAAGGTGCTGGTCGGGCACCGGTTCTATGGTCGCAGCTACCAGTTGTCCTGGACGCGCACAGCCGCCTTGCTGACGACGGTCGCAAGTTATGTGGAGCGACCCACCGATCTCAATCAGCAGTTGCTGGGACAGGGAACGGACACCATCCCGTCACTCGGACTCCCGGTGATTCCTTCGCTCAGGGAGCAGCGGGTTTACCTCATGAAGCGCGCCACCGCATCGGCGGCCTACGAGATGCCCAAAGGCGTCTTGAGGGTCACGTTGTACGACGAGCGGCGCAACTATTTTCTCCTGAACAGCGGTCGGGAGAGAGTGACCAATGCGGATGTCGCCTGGCTGTTCAATATCGGGCCATTGACCACGTTGACCCCGACATATGTCTGGCAGCGTTACCGCTACCGGGACGGGCAAACCAACTACAGCCAGTACGCGCAACTGGATCTCGTGCACCAGCTCGATCCGAAGAACTTCGCCAGCCTGCGGCTGCGCCGCTATTCCCGCCATGTGCATGCCGTGTCGCCCGACGCGCACGGATACCGCGCGAACGTGGTTTTCCTGCAGTTCACCCATCTGTTCTGAGAACGGCATGTATCAGGCGTTTTACAAACTGCGTGGCAAGCCTTTCCAGTTGACCCCGGATGCGGGAATGCTGTTCCCCAGCAAGGGTCACAAGCGCGCCATGGCGTATCTGCTCTACGGTTTCGAGCAGGGTGAAGGCTTCGTGGTCATCACCGGTGCAGTCGGAACCGGCAAGACGCTGCTCATCCAGAAGCTGTTCGAGGAACTCGCACATCGCAACCTTGCCGTGGCCAGCATTGCCTCAGCCAACCTCGATGGCGACGACATCTTGCCGGCCGTGGCCGCGGCGCTTGCCCTGCCTTTTGAGGGGCGCGGCAAGGAAGCTCTGCTGCAGGATGTGAAGCGGCACCTGATATCGCTGCACGCCCGTCAGACGCATGCCCTGCTGGTGGTGGACGAAGCGCAGACGCTTACCCCGGCGGCACTCGAGATGCTGCGCATCCTGTCCAACTTCGAGTTCAGGGGCCGTGCGCTGCTGCAGGTATTCCTGGTCGGCCAGACCGAATTGCGGCGCATCATCGTCAGCAACCACATGGAACAGTTGCGCCAGCGCATCATTGCCTCCCACCGGCTTGATCCCATGAGCGAGGAGGAAAGCCGCGCGTACGTCCTGCACCGCCTGCATGCCGTCGGCTGGAACGACGACCCGGAACTGGCGCCCGACGTTTTTACCGGGGTTTACCTGGCCAGTGGCGGGATCCCCCGCAAGATCAATCTCGTCATGGACCGTCTGCTGCTGCACGGTTATCTGGAGGAACTGCACAGCCTGGACCAGACGGAACTCGCCATTGTGCTCGATGAGATCCATGAGGAAATGGCCGGCGTGCCGGCGACGCTGGAAGCGTCCGCGGTGCCCGAGGAGCTGGATCTGACGCGTGCCGTCGTGCCATCGGATCCGGAAAGCGTACTTGCCTCGCTGGACCTCGAACGCAACAGGGTCATGTTGCAGTTGCTGCGTGAAGAGGTTCGACGCCGGGAGGTGCTGCTGCTGGCCGCGTCGCCGCTGGCACCGGTCGTGCACGAGGCGGCGATCGCCGACGCGCGGTACCCGGGTTCAGGCCAGGAAGACCCATGAGCACGGCGCGGCCACAGCTCGAGCCCGTCACCAACGCCATGACGGTGGATGTGGAGGACTATTTCCAGGTGGCGGCCTTCGAGCAGTGCATCCGGCGCGAGGATTGGCCGCGCTGGCCCGTCCGCGTCGACGGCAATACCCGGCGCGTGCTGGAGCTTTTCGAGCGGCACGGCGTGCACGCCACCTTCTTCGTGCTGGGCTGGGTGGCGGAGCGCTTCCCCGCGCTGGTGCGCGACATCAGCGCCGCCGGCCATGAGATCGCAAGCCACGGGTTCGGCCACGAGCGCTTGACGAATCTGAGCCGGGCGGAGTTTCGCGACAGCATCACGCGCACGAAACTCCTGCTGGAGGACACCACCGGTACCGCCGTGTATGGCTACCGGGCACCCAGTTATTCCATCGGACCCACCACGTTGTGGGCCCACGAGGAATTGCGCGACGCCGGGTACCGCTACAGTTCCAGCATCGTGCCGATCCATCACGACTTGTACGGCATGCCCGCGGCACCGAGATTTCCATTTTTTACGAAGCGCTCCGGCTTGCTCGAAATTCCGGTGACGACGGTGCGGCTGTGCGGGCGCAACTGGCCGTGCGGCGGTGGCGGTTATTTCCGCTTGTTGCCGTATGCGCTGTTCAGGCGCGGCCTGCAGCGCGTCAACCGGCGCGAGCGGCGCTCCGGAGTGTTCTATTTTCATCCATGGGAAGTGGATGCGCAGCAGCCACGGGTGCCCGGCGTGACGCTCAGGAACCGGGTGCGCCACTATTTGAACCTGCCCCGCACGGCGCCCCGGCTTGAGCGGCTCGTGCGCGATTTCCGTTTCGACCGCATGGACCGGGTGTTTCTCGCCCGCGCGTCCGCCGATTATCCGGTGGTGGCGCTGCAGGCCGTCGAACTCGGCGCGCACTGAGGGGATGCGAGATGCTCGACCACGCACACGCCAGTCATTCCGCCGACCCTTGCACCGTCAGGCGCCTGGAAAGGGGCGACGAACGGCGCTGGGACAACTTTGTCGAGGATGCGCCGCGGGCCACGTTTTTCCACCGGGTGGCCTGGCGCGGGATCCTTGAGCAGGTGCTCGGCCATCGCTGCCACTATCTGTACGCGGAACGGCACGGAGTCATCACCGGCGTTCTGCCGCTCGCCGAGATTCGCAGCCGGCTGTTTGGCCACGCACTGATCTCGATGCCGTTCTGCGTGTACGGCGGGGTGGTGGCGGGCGACCCGGGCAGCGAGGCACGGCTCACCCGAGCCGCGACCGCGCTCGCCGACGAGCTGCGCGTCGACTATCTCGAACTGCGCGACCGCGAGCTGCGCCATCCCGGCTGGCCGGTCAAGGATCTGTACGTCGGCTTCCGCAAGGCGATCTGCGCGGACCATGACGAAAATCTCAAGGCGATCCCGCGCAAGCAGCGCGCCATGGTGCGCAAGGGCATGGGCGCCGGCTTGCAGGTGCGCCACGACGGCAGCATTGCCGAGTTCTACCGGGTGTACGCCGAGAGCGTGCGCAATCTGGGTACGCCGGTGCTGTCGCGCCACTATTACACGCGGTTGCAGCAGGCGTTTGGCAAGGATTGCGAGGTTTCCGTGGTCACCCACCAGGGACAGCCGGTGGCCGCGGTGATGAGTTTCTACTTTCGCGATGAAGTGCATCCGTATTACGGCGGCAGTGTGGCGCGTGGCCGTGATCTGGCGGCCAACGACTTCATGTACTGGGCGGTGATGCAGCGTGCGGCCGAGCGCGGCGCCCGGCTGTTCGACTACGGCCGCAGCAAGCAGGACAGCGGTTCCTACCACTTCAAGAAGCATTGGGGTTTCGAGCCGCAACCGCTGCCGTATGCCTATTACCTGGTGCGCGCCAGGACGGTGCCGAATATCAGCCCCACCAACAGCAGGTACCGACTTTTCATCGAAGCCTGGAAGCGGCTGCCGCTGCCGGTGAGTTGTGCGCTGGGGCCATGGCTCGCGCGGGATCTGGGCTAACGCATGCAATCGGTACTGTTCCTCTGCCATCGGCTGCCCTGGCCGCCCAGCAAGGGCGACAAGATCCGCTCGTACCATGTGCTGCGGCGGCTCGCCGAACGCTACCGCGTGTACCTCGGCACGTTCGTGGACGATCCGGTCGACTGGCAGCACCTGGCGGCGGTCGAGGCCCTGTGCGCCGACGTATGTGTCCGGCCGTTGCCGTCCTGGCGCGCGGGCTGGCGCGCGCTTGCGGCGCTGGCGCGGGGCGAGCCGCTTACCGTCGGGGTCTACCGCGACCGCGTGATGCGGCGCTGGGTCGAACGGTTGCTGGCCGAGCACAAGCCGGAGCTGGCCTTGTGCTATTCGTCGGGCGTGGCGCCGTTCGTCATGCGGCACACCCAGTTGCGCCGGGTCATGGATTTCGTCGACGTGGACTCCGACAAGTGGAACCAGTACGCGCAGCAGGCCGGTGCCGTGAAGCGCCAGGTGTACCGGTGGGAAGCGCGGCGGCTGGCAGAGTTCGAGCGCACCATTGCCGCGCAGTTCGACGCCAGCGTGTTCGTCTCGGAAGCCGAAGCGGCGTTCTTTCGACAGCGGGTACCGGAGTCGGCTGGCCGGGTGCACGGCATCCCCAATGGGGTGGATGCCGCGTACTGGGATCCGCAACGGGCCTGCTCCAGCCCCTACCGGCCGGGAGAACGGGTCGTGGTATTTGCCGGTGCCATGGATTACCGCGCCAACGTGGATGCGGCGCGCTGGTTCGCGCAGGAAGTCTGGCCGCGGATCGCCGTCCGGCGCCAGGACGCCCGCTTCTACATCGTGGGGAGCCAGCCGACGGCCGCGGTGCGCGTGCTGGGCCAGCTCGCCGGTATCACGGTTACCGGACGGGTGGAGGATGTGCGGCCATACCTGGCGCATGCGCATGTCGTGACCGCACCGTTGCGGGTTGCGCGTGGCATCCAGAACAAGGTGCTGGAGGCGCTGGCCATGGAGAAGGTGCTGCTGGCGACGCCTGCGGCCTACGCGGGCGTCGCGGATTTCGCGGGCCGCCAGGGCTGTATCGATGAATCGCCCGAGGTCATGGCGACGGAGGCTTTGCGCTGGCTGGATGCGCCGCAGGCGGTGCGGGTGCCGGCGGCCCGCGCCGAGGTGCTGGCCCGCCATGACTGGGGGTGCAGTCTCGACACGTATGAAAATGTGTTGCGCAATGTGCGCCACGGCGCAGCCTCCATGGATGTCGTTGGCACTGCCGGGTTGGGGGTCTGCCCATGAACAGGCCGTTTGCCGCCGTGGCCGGCTTCTCCGTGCGCACGCCCGACTGGGTACTGGCCGCGGCTGCGTTCGCCGTCGCCGTCGTGGTGCTGCTGGTCTGCTACTGGCGGACCGTGCAATCGCTGGTATGGGCGTGGGCGCACGATGGCACTTACCAGTACGCCTTCCTGATCTTTCCGTTGAGCCTGTGGGTGGCATCCGGTCTGCGCCACCAACTCCAGGCGAGCGTGCCGGTGCCCAGCCTCTGGGGACTGGCGGCGGTGACGGTGCTGGTGTTCGTCTGGTATGCCGGCCGCCTGCTCGACGTCAATCTGGCGCAGCACTTCGCGTTCGTGGCGCTGTTTCCGGCGCTGGTGCTGGCCTGCTGGGGATGGCAAGCGTTATGGGTGCTGGCGTTTCCGCTCGGCTATCTGGTGGTGTTCGCGGTTCCCTGGGGCGATGCGCTGGTGGGGCCGCTGCAGGACATCACGGCGCATTTCGCCGTGCGTGCGCTGGAGCTGACCGGCACGCCGGTGCTGCTCAACGGACGCGAGATCATCACGCCCTCGGCGGTATGGATGGTGGCCGATGCCTGCAGCGGCGTGAAGTTCTTCATCGCCTGCACGGCGCTCGGCTGCCTGTATGCCTACCTGATGTACCGGCGCTGGTGGAAGCGGGTGGTGTTCGTGGCACTGGCGGCGGTGGTGCCGGTCATCGCGAATGGCCTGCGGGTGTATTTCACCGTGCTGATCGGCGAGACCTGGGGGCTGGAATATGCGACCGGCACGGACCACATGATTTTTGGCTGGCAGTTCTTCGGCACGGTGCTGCTGCTGCTGTTGCTGGTCGGCTGGTTCTTCCGCGACACGCCGGTGATGCCGGAACCTTCCATCGCCCGCGGCGACATACCTGCCACGGCGCGCAGCATGGTGTGGCCGGCGGCGGTGGCGCTGCTGATCGCGGGTCCGGCCTTGGCCGGCGGAGTGGTGGCCCCGGCAGCGCCGGAAACCATGCAGCTGACCGCACCAACCATCGCTGGCTGGCATGGGCCACAGGCTGCCGCGGACGGCTGGCGGCCGATCTTCAGGGGGGCGGCGGGGCAGGTACGGGTGTCCTACCAGTCGGCCGCCAGCGGCGAGGTGGTCGAGTTGTTTCATGCCATCTATACCGGCAAGCCGCGCCGGGGTCATACCCTGATCACCTACGGCAACGATCTCTACGATCCGGCGCGCGCGCAAATCCTGAGTCGGACCCGGCGGCAGCTCGACCTTGCCAGCGGGTGGAGCACGACTGCCGCCGAGCTGCGGCTGGTGGGCGCGAGCGGCTCGCGGTTGGTGTGGTACTGGTACTGCGTGGATCGCCGCTGCACTCGCTCGCCGGTGCTGGCCAAGTTGCTGCAGGCATGGGCCGTACTGCGCGGGCAGCTGCCTCGTTCTTCGGTATGGGCATTGTCGTCGCCGGTTGCCGGCGACGATGCCGATCGGGTGCGGACGAAGCTGCACGCCTTCGCGCAGACGCTGCCCGTGCCCGGCGTGCCGGAGGTGCAGGAGCAGCGGTCACCCGATCTTGCGGGGAGCCAGCCATGAACGCCCGGCCGCTGATCGTGCATGTGCTCTACCGGCTGGACACCGGTGGCATGGAGCATATGCTCGTTACCCTGATCAACCAGACCTGCCAGTGCTACCGCCATGCGGTGATCTGCCTGGAAGGCTACGGTGCGCTTCGGGATCAAATCGAGCCTGACGATGTCGTGTGCGTGGCTCTGGCCAAAAGGCCCGGTAAGGATTGGCGTTGCTATTTCAGGCTGTGGCGCGTCTTGCGGGACCTGAGGCCGGACCTCGTCCACACGTACAACATCGGTGCCGTGGACGTGGCGCCGGTCGCCCGGCTTGCAGGGGTTCGTCGCGTCGTGCATGCGGAACGAGGCCGTGATGCCGCCGACCCGCGCGGCGAAAGCCGGAAGCACCAGCTTTTGCGCCGCTGGCTCCTGCCGTTCATCGACCGTTATCTGGCGGTCTCGATGGACCTGCAAGACTGGCTTGTAGAAAAAGTGGGCATACCATTTTCGCGCGTTGCGTGTATTCCCAATGGCATTGACGCAACCGCGTTTGCCGGCACGGCACATGAAAGAGGTGTACGCCCCTTGCTGGGAGCTTTCGCGCCCGCCGGAACCGTGCTGATCGGCACGGTCGGGCGACTGGATGCCGTCAAGGACCATGCCGGACTGATAGCCGCCTTCCGCATTCTGTGCGAGGCATTGCCTCACCAGCGCGAGCAGTTGCGCCTGGTCCTGCTGGGTGGAGGGCCGCAGCGCGCTGCGCTCGAAGCGCAAATCGCGCGTGGCGAACTTTCGACGCAAGTCCGGCTGCTGGGCAATCGCAGCGATGTGGCGGCGCTGCTCGCGGAGTTCGACGTCTTCGCGCTTTCCTCCATCGCCGAAGGCATGCCGGGTGTCCTGTTGGAGGCCATGGCGTCAGGACTGCCCGTGGTGGCCACCGACGTCGGCGGGGTGGGCGAAGTGGTGGTGGCCGGCGTGACAGGAACGCTGGTGCCGGCCGGCGATCCGCACGCGCTGGCGGCGGCGCTGCGCACCTATGTCGCCGACGAGCAGCTGCGGCGTCGGCATGGCGCCGCCGGACGAGTGCGCGTCGCTGCGCGGTTCAGCCTGCATAGCATGGTGTCCGCGTATGTCGCGCTGTATGACGAACTGCTGGGTCGGCAGGCGAACGCCGTGCAGCCACGCATGGTGTCCGGCTTGACCGGGCACAAGGAGCACTGACATGTGCGGTCTGGCCGGCATCGTTTCGTCGTACCACTCCGGCGTGGATGAGAAAGTTCTGCTGGCCATGCGCGATGCGCAGCGCCACCGCGGACCGGACGAGGCCGGGCTGTATCTCGGCAGGGGCGTGGGGCTGGGACATCGCCGCCTGTCCATCATCGACCTGGGCCATGGACAGCAGCCGATGGTGGATGAGGTGGCCGGTCTGGCGCTGGTCTACAACGGTGAGCTGTACAACTTCCCGGCGCTCAAGGCCGAGCTGGAGACGGGTGGCGCGGTGTTTCGCAGCCGCTGCGATACCGAAGTGCTGCTGCGCGCCTGGCAGCACTGGGGCGAGGCCTGCCTGGCGCGCCTGGTTGGCATGTTTGCCTTCGCGGTGTGGGACATGCGTGCGCAGCGCATTTACCTGGCGCGCGATCAGCTGGGCATCAAGCCGCTGCACTATGGCTTCACCCGCGCCGGCGAGCTGGTGTTCGCTTCCGAACTCAAGGGGCTGCTGGCGCATCCCGGGGTGGAACGCAGTCTCGATCCGCAGGCGCTGGAAGATTATCTTGCCCTCGGCTACGTGCCGGATCCGCGCAGCATCTATCGCGGAATCTTCAAACTGCCGCCCGGCCATTGGCTGAGCTGGCGTGCCGGCGAAGCGCGACCGGTTCCCCGGCAGTACTGGGATGTACCGTTCAAGCTCGCCGCCGACTTCACGGCGGATGAGGCTGCAGAGCAGCTTCACGGCTTGCTGGACAACGCCGTGGCAGGGCAGATGATGGCGGACGTGCCGCTCGGCGCGTTTCTTTCCGGCGGCGTGGATTCCAGCGCCGTGGTGGCCAGCATGAGCCGGGTGTCGCAGCAACCGGTACGCACCTGCTGCATCGGTTTCGACGACGACCGCTTCGACGAAATCGCCCATGCGCGTCAGGTGGCCGGGCATCTGCATACCCGGCACTTCGAGCGGCGGGTCAGCGCCGATGATCATGCGCTCCTCGACACGCTGGCGGCGGTTTACGACGAGCCATTTGCCGACAGCTCGGCGCTGCCGACGTACCGCGTGTGCGAGCTGGCACGGAGCCAGGTGACCGTGGCGCTGTCCGGCGACGGTGGCGACGAGGATTTCGCCGGCTACCGGCGCTATCGCCTGCATGCATGGGAAAGCGGTCTGCGTGCGCGCCTGCCGCTGGCGTTGCGCAAGCCGCTGTTCGGCGTGCTGGGCAGTCTCTATCCCAAGGCTGACTGGGCGCCGCGCCCGCTGCGCGCCAAGACCACGCTGCAGGCGCTCGCCCGCGACGACGTGGAGGCTTATTTCCATACCGTCAGCACTACCTCGACTGCGCTGCGCCAGCGGTTGTACAGCGCGAGCTTCAAGCGCGAACTTCAAGGTTACAGCGCGCTCGCCGTGTTCCGTGCCCACGCCGCACGCGCGCCCACCGATCATCCGCTGCTGCTGGCCCAGTACCTGGATTTCAAGACCTGGCTTCCCGGCGACATCCTGACCAAGGTGGACCGGGCCAGCATGGCGCACAGCCTGGAGGTCCGCGTGCCGCTGCTCGATCACCGCCTGGTCGAGTGGGCGTCATCGTTGCCGCCCGGGTTGAAGCTGAGGGGGGGGGCCGGCAAATACATCCTCAAGAAAGCGCTCGAAGCGGATTTGCCGCACGATGTGCTGTACCGGAGCAAGATGGGTTTCAGCGTGCCGCTGGCAGCATGGTTGCGCGGTCCGCTCGCGCGGCGCGCCCGGGACGCCTTGCTTGCCGGCGCCGTTGCCGAGTGCGGGTACTTCGAGCCAGCCATGCTCGATCGGCTGCTGCGGCAGCATGAAGCTGGCCGGCGCGATCACAGCGCGACGCTATGGAGCCTGCTGATGCTGGACGCCTTTATGCGCCGCATGCAGCAGCCCGCTGCTGCAGCCCCCGCCGAGGCGGCACGCAGGGTCGTGGCCGCCGGGGTACAGCCATGAGGAACGTATCGTTCAACGGCGTTGCCGGTGGTGTCATGCCGTCGGCAGAAGACGCATTCGACGCGGCACGGCAGCGTGCCGGGGCCGGCGTCGAGGCGGCTGGCGAACGCAGGATCCGCCTGCTGGTCTTCACCAGCCTGTATCCGAATGCCGCCCAACCGCGCCACGGCGTGTTTGTCGAGGAGCGTCTGCGGCATCTCGTGGATTCCGGGCGGGTGACCGCGACGGTCGTGGCGCCGGTGCCATGGTTTCCGTTCCGGCATCCGCGCTTCGGGGCCTACTCGGCATTTGCCAGGGTGCCTGCGCATGAGCAGCGCCACGGCATCCAGATCAGCCATCCACGCTATCCGGCCATTCCGAAGCTTGGCATGAGCATCGCGCCCGAGCTGATGTATCGCGCCCTGCTGCCGGACCTGCGGAAACTGCAGGCCGACGGGACCGACTTCGATCTGATCGATGCCCACTACTTTTATCCGGATGGCGTGGCGGCGGCACGACTGGGTGCGGCGCTGGGCAAACCGGTGGTGATCACCGCGCGCGGTACCGACGTGACGTGGATTCCGCGTTATCGTCGACCCAGGGCGCAAATCCAGTGGGCAGCGGAGCGCGCCGCGGCCATCGTGGCCGTATCGCAGGCGCTGAAGGACAAGGTCGCCGCCCTGGGCGTTGACTCCGGGAAGATCACGGTGCTGCGCAATGGCGTCGACCTTGATCGTTTCGGGCCACGGGACCGCACGGCAATCCGTGCCGGATGGGGCCTCGCCGGTCCGGTATGGTTGACGGTGGGCCATCTGGTCGCGCTCAAAGGCGTGCACCTTGTCATCGAGGCGCTGGCGCGCGTGCCGGAGGCGACCCTGCTGATCGCCGGCGAGGGGCCGGAACAGCGCAAGCTGCGCGGCCTGGTCGACCGGCTGGGTCTGCACGCGCGCGTGCGCATGCTCGGCGCCATTCCCCACGCGCAGCTGTGCGACTACTACAACGCGGCGGACGTGCTGGTGCAGGCGTCGAGCCGCGAAGGCATGCCCAACGTCGTGCTGGAGTCCCTGGCCTGCGGCACGCCGGTGGTGGCCGCGCCGTTTGCCGGTGCCGCTGAGTTGCTGGCCGCGCCGGAAGCGGGGGAGATCGCCGCACAGCGGAGCGCCGAAGGCATTGCCGCCGCATGGCTGCAGCTGCGGGAGCGGGCGCCGACACGTGCCGCCACCCGCGCTGTGGCGGAGCGGCTGGGGTGGTCGCCGGTGGTGGAAGCGCAGCACGCACTCTATGCGCGGATACGCGCGGCCGCTGCCGAAGATGCGGCATTCGGAGCAGAGCCATGAACCACAGCCCGCGCGCCGCACTGCAGCAGGATCGGTCAGGAGCGTCGGCCGAGCGGCCGCTGCGCATCCTGCACGTGCTCGACCATTCGTTGCCCCTGCACAGCGGCTATACCTTCCGTACGCTCGCCATCCTCGAGGCGCAGCGCGCGCTGGGGTGGGAGACGATGCAACTGACCGGCCCCCGGCAGGGAGACGATCGCCAGCGCGAGGAACAGGTCGGCGACTGGACGTTCTACCGCACGCCGCCGGCGACCGGCCTGCTGGCGAGGTTGCCGCTGGTCCGGTACCGCTGCCTGATGCGCGCGCTGCAGACCCGGCTGGCCGAGGTGGTGGACAGCGTGCGTCCGGACATCCTCCATGCGCACTCGCCGGTGCTGGACGCGTTGCCCGCGCTGGCGGTGGGCCGGGCCGCCGGTATCCCGGTGGTGTACGAGGTCCGTGCGTTCTGGGAAGACGCTGCCGTCGATCTCGGCACGGCGCGTGAGGGAGGGGCGCGGTATCGGTTGACGCGCGCGCTGGAAACCCGGGCACTGCAACGGGCAGACGCCGTAACCACGATCTGTGATGGCCTGCGCGGCGACATGCTGGAGCGCGGCATTCCCGCCGACAAGGTCACCGTCATTCCCAACGCCGTGGACACTGCCCGGTTTCGATCCACGACCAGCGTCGATGCGGAGCTGCTGGGGAAGTACGGACTTGTGCGCGGGTACACGCTGGGCTTCGCCGGCTCGTTCTACGCCTATGAGGGGCTGGACGCGCTGCTCCGGGCTATGCCGCTGGTGCTGCGCGCGGTGCCGCAGGCGCGCCTGCTGCTGCTGGGCGGCGGTCCGCAGGAGGCCGCCCTGCGCGCGCTGGCCGCCCGCCTCGGCCTCGAGCGCGAGGTGCACTTCGTCGGTCGCGTGCCGCACGGCGAAGTCACCCGCTACTACGGCGTCATGGATGTCATGGTCTATCCGCGCATCTCGCGGCGGCTGACGGAACTGGTGACGCCGCTGAAGCCGCTCGAGGCGATGGCCATGGGCAAGCTGGTGGCCGCGTCGGACGTCGGCGGCCATCGCGAGCTGATCCGCGATGGCCGCAACGGCCACCTTTTCCCCGCTGGCTCGGCCGAGGCGCTCGCGCAGTGTCTGATCGAGCTGCTGACGACGCACGCCGGTTGGGACAAGGTGATCGCCAACGGGCAGGCGTTCGTCGAGCGCGAACGTACCTGGTCGGCGAGCGTGGCGCGCTACCGCGCCGTCTATGCCGACGTACTCGATCGTCGCCAGCGCGGCGCGGGAGGGGTGCATGATCGCTGATACGCCCGCGGTGGTACTGGGTGCCGGGGTCAATGGCCTGGGTGTGGCGCGCAGCCTGGCGCACGCGCGGGTCCCGGTCTGCTTGCTGGATACCGATATGCGGCGTGCGGAAATGCGTACCCGCGCGGCGAAACCGTTGCAGATCCGTGCGACGCACGGTGAAACGCTGGTTGAAGACCTGGTGCGCCTGGGCACGATGCGGTTTTCCGGTGTGCGCCCGGTGTTGTTCCTGACCCAGGAGGAAAGTGTCAAGACCGTTTCGCGTCATCGCGATCTGCTGTCCGCCTATTACCGGTTCAGCCTGCCGCCCGGAGACGTCGTGGATACCTTGTTGCACAAACAGGGGTTCCAGCGCCGCGCCGAACAACTCGGCAGCCCCATTCCGCCGCTGCTGCACGTTCGCACGCTCGCGGATTTGTCCGCGCTCGAACATCTGCATTATCCGGTGGTGGTCAAACCCGGCGAACGGAATGTCGATTACGGGTGGCGGTTCAGGAAGGCGTACCGCGTGGAGAGCGCCGCGGAAGCTGCCGGGCTGGTCCGTCGCATCCTGCCGGTGATGGCCGACGTGGTGGTACAGGAGTGGATCGAAGGCCCGGATTCGAACATCTATTTTTGTCTGCAATGCCTCGGCGGGCAGGGGCAGGTGGTGGGGTCGTTCACCGGTCGCAAGATCCGCTCGTGGCCGCCACAGGTGGGCGGTACGGCCAGTTGTACCTCGGCCGCGGAAGTCCATGCGGAGCTTTCCGCCATGACCACCCGCTTCTTTCAGGCCGCGGGCGTGATCGGCATGGCCGGCATGGAGTACAAGCGCGATGTGCGCAGCGGCGAGTTCCGCATGGTGGAGCCGACGATCGGGCGCACCGACTACCAGGAAGAAGTGGCGAGCTTGAACGGCGTCAATCTGCCGTATGCGGCCTGGTGTTCGGAGCTGGGGCTGTCGTTTCCGCCGCCCGCCGCTGCAAAGCGACCGGTCGTATGGCGAGTGCGCTCCGAGGACATGCAATCGGCAGCCACCCAAGGTCAGCAGCTCACGCAGGGCTATCCGCGCGGCGGCCGGGTAGCCGATGCCTTGTGCCGATGGCGCGATCCCATGCCATGCCTGGCAGAGGGCATGCAACGCGTCCGACGTGCGCTGCACAGCCGGACTTCGAAGATGCTGCCGGGATCGCTTGCGGCCAGGAGCAAGTCATGAACGCGGTCATCCGACTTCTGTCCGGGGGCCGGGTACGTCCGGCAGTGGATGTGCGCCATGGACTGCAGGCTGCCGCCGAATGGCTGGCGCGCGCCCAGGACGCCACCGGCTGCGGCGGTGTCAGCGCCTATTACGACGCAACGAAGCGGCAATGGACTGGCGCCTATCCGGAAACCACCGGGTACATCATTCCGACCTTCCTGCGCTACGCGCAGTTTTCCGGCCAAGGCGATTATCGGGAGCGCGCCATCCGCATGGCCGAGTGGGAAACCGCCATCCAGCTCCCTGAAGGGGGCGTGCGTGCCGGTACGCTGGATTCAACTACGGTGGTGCCGACCATCTTCAACACCGGGCAGGTGTTGTTCGGCTGGCTGTCCGCGTGGCAGCAGACGCGGGACGCGCGTTTCCGTGATTCGGCGCTGCGCGCGGCGGACTGGCTGGTGGCTGCCCAGGACCCGGATGGTGCGTGGCGGCGTTTTGCGTCGCCGTTCGCCGTGCATGCCGTGAATACCTACAACACGCGCGTGGCGTTTGCGCTGGCCAAGGCCAGCCAGGTCTTGCAGGAGCCGCGTTATCTGGATGCGGCGGTGCGCAACGTGCAGTGGGCGCTTGCGCAGATGCAGCCCAACGGGTGGCTGCAGAACAACGATCTGGAGGACAACGATCGTCCGCTGACGCATACCATCGCCTATGCGACCCGCGGCATGCTGGAAGTCGGCTTGGTCGCCGGCAACGACGCCTTCGTGGATGCCGCGGCGCGCGTGGCGCGAGCGGTTGCGCAAACCCAGCGCCGCGATGGCGCCTTGCCTGGCCGGCTGGATTCCGCCTGGCGGCCGGCGAGCCGCTGGACCTGCGTGACCGGCAACGCGCAGATGGCGATCATCTGGCAGCGCCTTGCCAGAGAAACCGGCGAGCGGTCCTGGCTGCCGGCGGCCGAGGACGCCGACCGGTTCAATTTGTCGATCCAGAACCTGGCCGCAGTTGACGGTGGCGTTCGCGGCGCGCTGCCCGGTTCGCATCCGCGCTCAGGCGGCTACATGAGGAATCGGTATCCGAACTGGGCGGCCAAGTTCTGCATGGACGCGCTGATGCTGCAATTGGAAGTGGGCTAGCCATGCGCGATATCGCCTTCGCGTTGATCATGCTCGGGCTGATCCCCTTGGCCGCAATTCGCCCGTATATCGGTTTGCTGGTGTGGTCATGGCTCGGCTACATGAACCCGCATCGGCTGACCTTCGGCTTTGCGTACAGTTTTCCATGGGTGATGCTGGTGGCCGCCGTCACGCTTCTGAGTTTGGGGGTTGGCAAGGAGAACAAGCGAATCCCCAGGTCGACGGTCAGCGTGTTGCTGATGATGTTTCTGCTGTGGACTGGATTGACCACCTTCTTTGCGGTCCTGCCGGATGCGGCCTGGGTCAGTTGGCAGACCTTCGCCAAGATCATGGTGATGGTGTTTGTGACCCTGATGCTGATCAATAGCCGCGAGCGCATGCATTGGTTGATATGGGTGATTGTGATTTCGCTGGGGTATTACGGCCTCAAAGGAGGCTTGTTCACGATCACCAGCGGCGGCGGCAATCGCGTGTTCGGCCCAGCCGGAAGCTTCATCGGGGACAACAACGACCTGGCCCAGGCGCTGTGCATGGTTCTGCCACTGATGCGCTACCTACAGCTTCAGTCTTCAAGAAAAATGGTGAAGGTGGGACTGGGGCTGGCGATGTTCCTTACCGGCGTCGCGATACTTGGTACCTACTCGCGTGGCGGGTTCATTGCGCTCGCAGTGGTAAGCGCGGCCCTGCTCCTGAAAAGCCGGAAACGGTTGACGCTCGCGATCGCACTCATGGCGATTGGGCTCACTGCTTATCATTTCATGCCTCCCGAGTGGAGTGCGCGCATGGATACGATCCATCACGCGGAGGATGTGAATACGATGCAGTCCCGCATCCAGTCTTGGGAGTTTGCAGCCAATGTTGCGCTGCATCGCCCGTTGACCGGGGGCGGCTTCAAAGTCTATGAAAGCGAGGCCCTGTGGAACCGCTACGCACCCGAGGATGCTGTCCAACGGGCAGTGCACAGTATTTATTTTCGAGTGCTTGGCGAACAGGGCTTTCCGGGGCTTGCGATCTTTATTGGGTTGCTGGTGGCCAGTTGGCGAAGCTGTGCATACGTTCGCAACAAAAGCCGACATTTACCAAACGAAAAATGGGCGTTCGACCTTTCTTCAATGCTCCAGATAAGCGTGCTTGCATTCATGGTTGCAGGTCTGGCCACCACCTCGAGCTACTTCGACCTCAGTTATCAGCTGATGGCGATGTGTGCGTTGCTGAAGGGTCTATTGCCGGAAAGAGTCGCCGCATATGCGGGGTCAGCAGGGGCCGCTGCAACGCAACCGCACCTGCTGGGACGCGGGCAGGCCGGGCATTCATTCGGGAAGCCTTGATGAAGAGGTGTGTGGTGGGCAAATGTGTAGTGATGACCGGCTTCCATTTTCCGCCGTCTGCACTGAGCAGCGGTCACCTGCGGCTCTTGGCGTTTACGAAATACCTGCCCGAGCATGGCTGGGACCCGGTGGTCCTTTCCGCCACTCCGGGCGCGTACGAATTGACCGATCCCGCCAGCGTTCGATCCATACCCAAAGATTGCAATGTATGCCGTGCCTTTGCGCTGGACGCCAAGCGCCACATGGCAGTCATGGGCAGGTATCCGACCATTTTCGCGTTACCCGACAGGTGGTCGAGTTGGTGGCCCGCCGCTGTCTGGAACGGACTGCGTCTGATCAGGCGCCACCATGCGCAAGCGATATGGTCGACGTTTCCCATCATGACCTCCCATTGCGTCGCCTACACCCTGCATCGTTTGACGAACATCCCGTGGATCGCGGATTTTCGCGATCCGGTTGCGAGTTCAACGGCGGGCAAGAACCCGATGGCGATAAGGTCGCAAGCTCGATGGGAGCGTCGTGTCCTGTCGCACGCGGCGCGTTCGGTGTTCACGACCCCGGGAGCAATGCAGTGGTGTGCCGAGCGCTACCCCGAGGCTTGGCGTGCCGGTCGTTTGGCGGTCATCACCAATGGATACGACGACGAGGCATTCGTCGACCTCAGGCGCCCTCCGCCACAGGCCGGGCGACCGTTGGTGCTGCTGCACAGCGGTCTGTTGTATCCGGAAGGTCGCAGCCCCCTGCCGTTCTTTGCTGCACTCGCGCGTCTCAGGGACTCGGGTGGCGTAACTGCAGGGATGGTCAAGGTCGTCCTGCGGGCGAGTGGCTCTGAGGCAACCTACACTCGGGAGGTTCAGCGTTTGGGGCTGGGAGAGATGGTGACTTTGGCGCCACCTGTCGGCAACCGCGAAGCACTGTCCGAGCAGGTCGCGGCCGATGGATTGCTGCTGTTCCAGGGCAGCAAGTTCGACCTGCAAATTCCGGCCAAGGTATACGAGTACCTGCGGATCGGGCGGCCGATCTTCGCGCTGGTCGGACCAAACGGCGACACCGCCGCCCTGTTGCGAGAGTCCGGTGGGGCGGAATTCGTCGCGGCCGATGACGTCGACGCTATTGCGACGGGTCTGCGCCGATTCCTGTACGCGTTGACCAAGGGGACCGCCCCGTCCCAGCGGCCTGCCGTGGTCGCCCAGTATTCGAGGCGCGCCGGGGCGGCACAACTGGCCTCCTTGCTTGAACAGGTTTGCACTTGAACGTCTTCCCGATCCGGATGGTGTTTGCGGGCCCGCTCGCGAACATATCGCGGCCCCTCGCGGGCGTCGGACCCGGTACCATTCCACAGCCGCATCAAGGAGCAGTGAATGAACTGGAACCCTGACGAGCATTACAAGAGCCGAACGGTAGCCGTCGACTACGACGCAAGCCGGTTCTCGAGTATTCCAGGGCGGGTATTCAACTTCCTCGAAAAACGGACCGTCGCCAGGTGTTTTTCCCGGCTATCCAAAGGCAGCACGATCGCCGACGCGCCATGCGGGACCGGGCGTCTTGCTGAGGCGCTGCTGGAGGCTGGATACAGTGTCCACGGCTTCGACATTTCCGAAGCCATGCTGAGTGTGGCGCGACAACGCCTGGTTTCGTACGCGGGGACCTTCACCTGCGAGGTGGCGGACATGAAGAAAGACCCGCCGAGCGGCCCAATCTGTGACGGTGCTTTGTGCGCGCGCGTATTGATGCACTTTCCGCTCGACGGACAGATTGAGTTCCTGACTGCGGTCGCCAGCTTGAGTAGTTCAATCGTCGTCATCAACCAGAGCCTCGATTCGGGCTATCAAAGGTTTCGGCGGCGCTTGAAACGGCTGATGGGACATCAGCCACCCGCAAATTATCCGATAAGCAACCGGGATATCAGGCTACTGTTGGAAAAGTCCGGCCTGCGTGAGGTGGGGCGTCAGCGCCTGCTTCCGTTGGTCAGCGAGGCCGTGTATATCGTTGCAGAAAAGGTCTGATGCCTTCCAACTTTGGGTAGTCAACGGGCGACATGTGTAACACGAATCATCAATCGATTTGGGAACCTCGGAAATACGATATTGGTTCGCAAGACGGCCAGGAACGCGTGATTTTCATGACTAAAGAAGCTGGGTTCCCGCCTGTGTGGGCGATCCTGGAAGGACGAACAATTGAATCGTGGCGACCGAAGCCCTGGAATAATCAGGACTGATCATGGTACGGACTCCCAGGCTTGTTCCCGCCAGGCAACCTCCGACCGTAGTCTTGCGCGGCCGTCCGTCCGGCCCGGAAGGCGAGGATGTTTTCGCCGCAGGGTTTCGTTGCTGGTCAGTAAGGTCGATACGCCGTGCCCGATAACGAGCAAAAACAGAGAACCAGTGTACGGCAGGCCTTGTCGTTGTCTTTCGTGCAGAGGCTCGTCGGACTCGTTTTTAGTTTTGGCTCAGTCGTGATCATAAGCCGATTGCTGACCCCGGCGGAGGTCGGCGTGTTTTCGGTCGCGGCGGGAGTCGTGGCCCTGATCAATATGCTGCGCGACTTCGGGGTCAGCGAATTCGTGGTCCAGGAACCAGTTCTCGATGAGGCGCTGGTGCGCACGGTGTTCACGATCAACCTCATGATCGCATGGGTCCTCGGCGGCATCATCATCGCGGCCAGCGGCGTGATCGGGGCGTTCTACGGGGATCCTGGCGTGACGCGGGTGCTGAAGGTGCTCGGGTTCGTTTTTTTTCTGCTCCCGTTTGGCACCACGGCGATGGCGTTGCTGAACCGCGAACTGGAGTACGGGAAGCTGGCCAAGATTCGCATCAGCGAATCCATCATCCGTAGCTGTACCGCAGTTGCGCTTGCGTACGCCGGATTCACGTACATGAGCATCGCGTGGGCATCGGTGGCCGGCATCTCGGCGCTTATCGTCGGTTGCACGCTCTGGGGTTGGCAGTACCGCGTGAAGGGACTGAGTTTCGTGCATTGGAAACGTGTTCTGCACTTTGGCTCCAATCGCACCATTTCCGACGTCGCCAGCCAACTGGGAGAACAATCCGCCAGCCTCGTGATCGGCAAGATGTCGGGCATGACGGACGTCGGGCTGTTTTCGCGCGGATATGGCGTGGTCAACATGTACCGCACCAACGTTCTTGGTGCGATCGGAGCGGTTGCCTTTCCCGCGTTCGCACGCGAGCACCGGGAGCACGCCACGGCTCCGGAGTTGTTCCTGAGGGCGCTGGTTTACACGACTGGGATCAGTTGGCCGTTTTTTGCATGTGGTGTCATTCTGGCCTATCCGATCATCAACATTCTGTTCGGCGATCAATGGGATGCGGCAGTTCCGCTGATGCGTTGGTTGTGTCTCGCCGCATTTATCGGAACACTGATGTTCCAGTGCAACCTGTTCCTGGTTGCGCTGGGACGGGTAAGGGCCGTGACCCGCGTGGAGGTTCAATATCAAACCGCCAGAATCGGCATTACCGTCGGCGCAGCCTTTTATGGCGTCACGGCGGTCGCCGCCGCACAGGTTCTTGTTTATATCATTGCTACCGTGCTGTATTACCGGAAAATGCGGAATTACGACGCGCTGGCAGTTCGCAAGTGCGCCAGGGCGCTGGTTCCGAGCGCCGTGGTCACGCTGGGTGCCTGCGCCGTACCGGCAGCGTTGGTCCTTTGGCCCGAGCTGATGGCGCGACACATGCTTTTGGCGTTTGCATTGGCTCTCGTCGGCGGTGGTGCGGGGTGGTTGCTGGGCCTCGCGGTCGCACGCCACCCCTTGCTGGACGAGCTCAAGCGTGTCGTTTCCCGTGTTTACTCGCGTTACCACCTGGTGCGTGGCTAGGCCGTGATCAGGCTGGACGTCGCTGGGGTACTCAACGCGCGGTTCACCTGCATCCAGTGCCGCGCGTCGGGGAGCTGGATCGCGCTGACGAGGCTGCTGCCGAGGCAAAACTCGAGCATCCAGCGGCTGCGGTGCGCGCGCTGTCAGGAGCAGATCGTGGCCAAGGTGAGTCGAGAGGATGACTTGCGCAACGATGCCCGTGCGGAGGCACGCCGTGAGTATGAAACCCTGTGCACACTCCAGCGCGTGTTTCCCCAGGACGAGCACTTTGGGACCTTGGTGTCGCTGGGTTATCTGGAGGCCTGGGGGCGCGGGGTCATGATCACCCGCCATTTCGGCGGCGACAATCTGGCCCAACACCTGCGATCCCTGGGCGAGCCCGGTGCGCGGGCGGCATGCCGTGCGGCGGGCGCCTGGTTGCGCAGGCTGCACGAGAGCGGCGCTCCGGACGTGCAGACGAGCGTGCTGGGTGTGGCGGACAAGCTCGACTATCTGGTGGTCACCTACGGTGCGGTCCTGCGTCGTGATCGCGGAACGCAGGCCGCGTGCCGATGTCTGGAACAGACAGCTTCGCGCATTGAGGCAAGCGGGTTCCGCTTCGTGCGCCAGCATGGCGATTTCAAACCGCAGAACATGCTGTATGACGGTACCCGATACATTGGGCTGGACATCCATTGGCAAAGTGCCGGACCGGCAGTCTATGACCTTGCGCCATTCCTCAACCATCTGTGGCTTCTCGGCCGCACGCTTGGAGGTTTGCCGACGAATCGCCATGACCGGCAGCGCGAGTCGATGTTCCTTGCCGGCTATGGGTACGAGGATGGCGCGCGGGCCCTGCACTGGGCGCAGTTGTATTTCGCGCTGTGCTACCTGGGTGCCTATCGCCAGAAGGGATGGCTGGCGGCGAACTATGCGAGATGGCGGATTGGGCCGTTGGTGCGTGAGCTTGCGAGGCGGCTCGAGGAAGTCTGCTGAGTTGACGAAGTGATGAGCAGCCCGAACCGCGGGCGGGGTTAGTAGAATCGAAGCGCCATCAGGGTAGTCCACCACAATAAAATGTCATCGCGGTATACAGACTCCATGCTATCAGCCAAGGCTTTTTTCGAAACCCCATCGGAGCGCCTTACTCCACGCATGGAGGAGGACTTTTTCACCTCGCTGATGACGAGAAACAAGACTTACAAGACTACATTTCACGATCGCTTTTTCGACATCAATCCGTATCTCCAGGAGTATCTCCTGCGCCGTGCTCCACCGGCGCTCAGAATTCTGGACGTCGGGGTTTCTTCCGGTATAAGCACAGTCGAGCTGTACGATGATCTGAGTCGGGGTGGGCGCGAGGTCGAGGTTGTCGGCACCGATATTCTGATCGACGCCCTCTTGGTAAAGGTGTTTCCAGGGTGCCACGCGTTGGTCGATTCCGGCGGGTTTCCGCTTCGGTTCGATTTCCCCTTGGTCACCATGAAGCCCTGGGTGACGCGCGATGATTATTACAACGGACTTTTCATCTTGCGCAAGTTCGTCAATACCTTATTCACCCGTCGCGTCCACCAAATATTGCGTAATCCGCACGATGTCCGGATCTGCGAAGTGAAGCTGGTTACCCCGCGAGCGCTGGCCAAGGCTGGTATCACCCTGCATACCGATGATATAAGCAGGTACAACAGTGGATTCGAGGGGAAATTTGATTTTGTTCGCGCAGCTAATGTGCTCAACAGTGGATATTTTCCTCCCGCGATCCTTTCGACGATGGTGGCGAACATCGGATGCTACCTGAACAAACCCGACGGCAGCCTGCTGGTGGTGCGCACCCATGAAGACCGTGCCAGCCACGGAACCCTGTTTCGCAGGGGGAATGGTCGGCATTTTGAGGTGGTTCATCGGTTTGGATCCGGATCGGAGGTTGAAGAGATCGTGTCAGGCGTAGAGATACCGACGAAATGACCTCGCCGGGAAACAGTCATTGATAAGGGTTTCGAAACGGAACATGGATGGACTCGGAGGGGAGGTGCATGATCGCAGCACTGGATAGGAACGGCGGTCGTAACTCATCGACGGCGGGGCCATGGGCCTGAATGTGTCTCCCTCCGGTTGTGTGTCGGCAAGAGACGCATGTCCATGCTGAACGCGCTATCGGTATTCCTTGTTGGCGGCGATTCCAACGGGCAAATCCGCGCGGCACGCTCGTTGGAGCGGCAACGGTTTGTCCGTGCTGCGCAGGTCGAATGGGACGGAGGCAGCATTGTCGCGTGGGGGCACCCCGATCAACGGCAAGCCGAGGATTGCCTCGTTCAAACCCCATCGGGAACGGCCTGCTGTGTCGGTCCACTGTGGTTTCGCGGTCATTTCGGCCGGCAGGCGTTGGCCTCGCTGCTCGATGAAGTTCGCGCGACGGGGTGTTTGGAAGAAGGTTCGCTGCGCGGCAACTTTGCACTGTTTCTCGACACGGGCGAACACACTTGGCTGTTGAACGACGCCTTGGGCTTCGTACGCATCTACACGAGTGCAGATGACCGTTTTTTCAGTACTAGCTGGCTGGCTGTCTGCGCTTATGGGCAGTGCGTTGAGCCTGACGCCGCCTCGGCGATTGAATACGTACTGCTGGGGGCAGCACATTCCTGCCATTCAGTGGCGCGCGGGGTCGACTTGATTCCCCTTGGTCAGGTCATGGATTTGCGGCAGCGCCGTGCGTGGCAACGATTCCCCCACGGTTTCGATGTGCAGGCGCCTGAGTTCCACTCGTTGGATGAGGCGGTGGAGGACATCACCGAGCATCTGCGCATGATTTCGGCCGAGGTGGCATCGGCCTTTCCGGGCCAGATCAATGCGGCGTTGTCGGGCGGTTTCGATTCACGCCTGATTGTCGCGGGCTTGCTTGCGGCCGGTGTGCGGCCCCGATTGTTTGTGTATGGCGATGCCGACTCCGCCGATGTGGCAGTGGCCAGGACCGTGGCTACTGCAGCAGACCTCGCATTCGAAGCCATTGACAAATGCGCGATGAACCGCGGTTTGCCGATGCCCGACATCGAAGCCCTGGAGCAGAGCGCGCTGTTCTTCGACGGCCTGCCTAGCGACGGCATCGATGATCCGGGCGCCGATCGCCGCACCCGATTGCAGCAGACTGCCGACGGGTGCATTGCGCTGAATGGTGGCGGCGGCGAGATCTTCCGCAACTTCTTCCATCTGCCGAACCGTGCCTTTAACGCCCGTGACATCGTGAAAACCTTCTACCGCGGATTCAGCCGCGGCGTTTTCCGCGATCCCAATGGCTTGGCAAGTTACGAAGCGCGGCTCGCCGCGTCGATGCGGAACATCGTGGGCATGTCTGAAGTCGGGAGCGAGCTTCTGTCGCGCACGCAAGTGGAGCTGCTCTACTCCCTGTTTCGCTGCCACTACTGGATGGGTGTCAACAACAGTGTGGCGGTACGCCACGGAAACTACACGACGCCGCTGGTGGATCTGGAGTCCGTGCGCCTGGCGCTCCGGGTGCCGCTGCGCTGGAAGAACGCGGGCGCCCTGGAAAGTCGCTTGGTCGCCGCACTGCATCCGGCCATCGCTGCGCAGCCTTCCGCCTACGGCTTTCGTTTTGACGCTGGACCGGGTTGGAAGGAACGACTGGCCGAGTGGACGGCGTGCGCGCGTCCCGTGCGGCTTCGCCCGCTGATCAATGCCACGCACCGAAACCTGCAGAACGTGCTGCACGTCGCGCCTGCGGTGTTGCAACGGTACCGCGCGCTTCTGCCCGGCGAGTGGCGCATGGATTCACTGCTCGATCTCATTCAGTTGGCGGATGAGCGTGCTTTGGGGCGCGCTCTTGCCGTCGAGGTTGTGTGGCGGCGGCTGCTCTAGTGCTCAACGCGCGGAACCCGGCGCATGAGGTTCGGCGGCCGAAGCGCGTCGTGCCAGGACAAAATCTGGAAGGCAATCCTGATTGCATCGGACCAGAGCAAGGGCTGCGTCGGGTGGGTACCCTTGCTGCAAAGCAGATCGACAGGTCATTGCGACACAGAGCGCGGCATGACCGCGAAATTGGGATAGTTGTTGTAGGCGGTTGTGCCGCTGGGTTTCACGCTGCGCGACTCAAAACGATTCCAGGCATCGTGTGCTTTGGGCACGGCACTATCGGCGGCGGCGGCCAGCCCGGTCTGCAGATTCGCAGGATAGCCCGTTGCCGAGTCCGGGTATCCATGCATCTTGCCGGCTTGCCACGGTTGTTTTTCCAGCGTCTCCATGGCGGTCACCATGGCCGGCGAATTGCAGGCCAGTCCGACCAGACTGGGAAACGTCGCTGCGTATATGGCACTGTATGAGGGCAGGTAGGTCTTTCCAGTAGGATCGGTAACCATCAGCGTGTAGGCAGAGGCTTCCAGCCAGCAGTAGCCCTGGGTTGGATTGGCTTGCCAGTCCGTCATCAAACCGATCTCGAACTTCGCCAGCCAGTCGCGCAGCTCCCCGGCTCCCGCAAAACCGAGTTCCGCGGCGTGGCCCGCCGACCAGGTGAAGAAGTTGTGCATCCACGGCGCCATCGCGTTTCGGGTGCCGCCTTGCATGCTGTAGCTATGACCACTGTCCAGCAGCCCCAGCGGATTGGCGTTTGGATTGTTGGTGTACTTCTGATTCCAGTCCGCCAGCGAGTTCTCCACGTCCGCTTTGAACTCGGCTTTCAAGGGGTAGTCATCGGGCAGCAGCCACGCCGCATCCGCCATCTGGCGCAGTGTCCATGCCTTGCCACGCACCTGGCTATGACTTTTGTCGATCAACCCCTTTGCATAATCGCGATACTCCGCGCCTGACCAGATCTCATTGAACGAGGCCGCAAACGCCAGCTCCGACATGTAGTAGTACGAACCGGTCACCAAGTATGGTACGTAGGACTGTGCCGGCTGGTGCGCGTTGTCCCACAGGTTTGGGTTGCCCGTCCCATATGAGGTCGGTGTGCAATTCGTCACCACGGTGTTGTTCACGCAGGTTGGCAGCAGATCACGTCGGTAGGCAGCAACCTTTTCCCGGTGGACCGCGGAACCTGTCAACGCCTGCTTCGCAACGCCATTTGCGTAGGCCCAGCCCGTTGTCGTGACGTTGGGATGCTGCTGGATGCTGAGCGGCCAGCCGGTTGCCTGGTCCCGGTAATGGATGTCATAGGCGCCCAGCGCATCGGTGTTGGCCAGCATCCAGTTGTAGGCGCGCAGGTCCGGGTTGACGATGTACACGCTGGTCCAGCGCGGCAGCGGACCAATCGCCGCTTGTGCCCCGGCCATGTGCATCTTCTGGGTCTGGTCACAGTGATCCAGGGGCGCGCAGGCCTGGCGCAGGCTGGCCAGGAACTTCTCGTCGGGCGTCAACGGCATGTAGCGCGACACGGCCTTGCTGGCCTGGATGTAGCCGGTGTCCTGCTGCAAATAGACCTGTGGCTGGGCATGGTTCCACCACAGCACCTGGTGCCAGCGCGTGTATGCGTACTGCGTCAGGGCAGGGCTGGTGTAGCCCGCGCTCCCCGAGATCAGGGTTGCCGTGTACTGCGGCTGCGCCTGTGGCATGTAGGCCCAGCTGTTTTCCACGATGACGTCGGTTTGTACCTGGCGCACGGCGCCATGCGAGCCGTGCGCATGGGCGCGCACCGCAAAGTAGATTCTCAGGTTCGGGTTGGTCGTGCCATCCGCCGCCGTCACCGGTCCGTTGACGATCCATTCGCTGGCCTGGGGGCCGGAAAGCCACTGGTTGCATTGGGTGCCCCAGGGCTTGCACGCGTTCGTGTCTTTGGCTGTCTGCAACAGGGTGCGGGCGTTTGCGGTGTATTTGCGGCCGCCGATGTTGAGTGACACGCTGGTGTCGTAGCTAGTGGCAAGCAATTGCGACAAGCTGATGGGCACGTCCTGTCCGGTCGCCGCTGGCGAAGGGCCCGCGGAAAGCGTCAACGGCAGCGTTGCATTGCCCGGCAGCGTTGGAGTCATCACAGTCAGCACCGCATGGCGCAAGCTGCCGTCGGGATAGGTAGCCTTGCTGTCCACCTGCAAGGCTATCGGCTGGCCCTTGATGGTGGCAGTTACCGTCCGGCCCCGAGGTATGTCGCCAGCCTTGAAGACCTGGCCGAAGGTGACCGGAACATTGGTCTGCGCTTGCGCGACGGTGCTGATCACCTTGTCCGTCACCGCCGTTGCCGCTCGCGCCGGCGCCGCAGCAAGCATCCACATGCAGCCGGCGCACCCACACAGCATCTTCGCCGCGGCTCGGCCAAGCCGGTTTCCCTGCTTGAACTGCCTGGCTTGCTCGCTCATACGCATGGCTTTGTCATCCTGCCGTCTCGTGATGTCGCACCGCCCCGGGCTGATCGCATCGAACCAGGTCGCCTCGACCAAGGCGGCCTGTTGCCGACCATGTGCTTGCCCCATGGGCTTGCCTTGTACAGAAGCTGGTGTCAGCGGGATGTGAGTTGCCGCCGGCGGCGGAACCGCCGCTTTGGGCTGCGACGCACGTCTGGCAGCGGGGTTGCGCCTACGCTAACCTGATGGCCAGCCGTCGCTCTGTCTCCGCCGGAATCGTGAGCGTGCCGCCATGTCACTTTGCCGAAGCGAACGCGAGGTTTCTTCCCGCCGGATTTGCAGCAGTCTACGGAGTCGACCCGTGCCTGGATCAGGGTCGGCCTTGCCGTTCCGCCGTGTCGCACGGCTGGCCGCCGACAGGAAGCCAGACATGATGTCCACTCCGCGCTGAAATGACGATGCTTGTCCTGCAGATCGTGATCCTCTGTCTGGTGGGCGCGGCCATCGTGCTCTGGGCGCTTTATTTTCCGTATCCATCGCCGCTGATACGGCGTTGGGTTCCGCCGCGCAAACGCTGGCCGGAAAGGCAGGTCCGCACGTGGCTGAAGCGGGGGAAGTTCCAGCATGCATTCCTGCACTATTTCTACCGTGATCCGGAGCGCATCGCGCCTCCGGGCAACAGTATGCTGACTCCGGCAGACGGGCTGGTGACCAGTGCGCAGATACATGGGGGCGTGCGCTATCTGGTGATTGCGCTCAGTTTCTGGGACATGCACGTGCAGCGCAGTCCGGTGTCCGGTCGGGTGCTCGGCGTGGAATCGCACGGCGACGGCTTCATGGACGGGGAGGGGCGGGAGTTTGCGTTCCTGCGAGAGAAAGCCTGCCCGGTACAAAAGCGTCTGGTGATTGCCGTAGATGCCGGACAAGTTGCGGTGCGCTTGATTACCAGCCTGGCGGCGCGGCGCATCGAAACCTGGGTCCAGGAGGGCGAGGAGATCAAGCGCGGGCAGAGGATCGGCCGGATCCTGCTGGGGAGCACCGTGGTGCTCGAGCTGCCGGCGACCGTGAACCTGCTGGTGCGCATCGGCGACCGCGTCTGGGCTGGGGAAACGGAGGTTGCAGAAGGTGTGACTCCCCATGAATGACTTCTTGTGGTCATCCGGCCAACTGGGTTGGGGCGTTTTCACGCTTGTCGTTTTCACCGGCCTGTGGTGGCTGCTGGGCGACCTGTATTGGCGCCTGCAGAGCGTCCGGATCGGTCGGTTCCTGGTTACGCTGGTCACCGGTTGGGCCGTCGGGGTTGGCCTGATTCTTCTGGGCTTCCATCTGGGAAGTCGGTAGAAGCGCGAAAACCGCCGACGGCTTTCCACCTACTTGGCGGCCAGGCCGGTCAACTCGCGATACAGTTTTTCCGCGGCTGGTTTGTCTTGAAAATCGGCGCCTGATTTTTGCAGCGTCGTGAGCGTGCCGAGCGCGCCGGCAGGGTCGCCGGTGCGTGCCTGGGCCACGGCCAGATGGTATTGGATCGCTGGTGTCTTGGGTGTCGCCTTGGCTGCTTGCAGCAGGATCGGCAGCGCCCGCTTGGGTTGATTGTGCGCGATCAGCGCCCAGGCGTAGGTGTCCGCGATGTCCGGCGATCCAGACGCCAGTTGGTAGGCCCGCTCCGCCAGTGCCAGCGCCTTGGGGTTGTTTTGCTCCGTGTAAATCCAGGCGAGGTTGTTGAGTGCGCTTACGTTGGACGGGTACGTCTTCAATACCTGCTCGTACTGGCCAGCAGCCAGCGCGTTCTGCGTGCGGTTCAGGTAGTAGCTGGCCAGCAGCAAGCGGGTGGCGGCATCGTCCGGATGCTTGGCCAGCCAGTCGCGCAGTACGCCCTCCGGCGCGTTGGCCCCGCTTTCGCTCAGCGCCTGGAAGCTCTTGACCACCAGCGGCCGGTCGTATCGGAGCTTCAGTCCCTGCTGGTAGGCCTGGGCGGCCTCACGATAAGACTTGTTCGCCATGTACAGGTCGCCCTCCAGCGAGAAGCCCGTCGCCCTGGTGGGGGCTTGCTTCTGCAGCGTTTGCGCGAGGGCAATGGCGCCGGGCAGGTTGTGGTCCTGCAGCTTCAGGAATGCCCGCAACGCCACTGCCGTCGCTTGACCCGGATCGGCCTTGATCACGGCGTCGAGATTGCCTTCGGCAGCCTTCGTGTCTTTGCCGAGGATCTGCGCGCGCGCCAGGTTGGTGCGGTACAAGGGCATCTGTGGCGCGAGATTCACGGCTTGCTGCAGCGGCTTCAAGGCTTCACCGTGATGGCCGGCGTTGAGTTCCGCCGCGCCGAGGGCATTGAGCGCTACCGGGTTGTCGGGGTTGGCCGCCGCCAGCTGCGTGGCCGTGCCCAGGGCTTCGTCGAATTTGCCGCTTTCGCTGTCCAACGCCACCAGGGCGATGTACGCGTTGATGGACTTCGGCGCCTCGCCGATGGCCTGCTTGAATCGCCTGGCGGCCTCGGCCTTGTCGCCTTGCAGCGCGGCGAGCTGGCCGAGCGCGGTCATCGCCGCCGCGTTGTGCGGGTCTTTTTTCAACACCGTTGCGTAGCGGCCGGCGGCGGCTTCGTGATGGCCTTCGATTGAATCCAGGCTGCCCAGGCTCAGCAAGGCGGCAAGATTCTCCGGGTCCAGCTTCAGGGCTTCGGAGTACTGGGCGCGCGCTTCCGGGCGCTGACCGGCCGCGACCAGCGCGGTCCCGTACATCAAGTGCGCGGCGCTGTTGCGCGGATTGCCGGACGCATAGGCGGCTGCCACCTTGACCGCCTCAGCCGGGCGCTGCTCGCGCAGATAGGTCATGACCAGCAGGCTGTTGCGGTGCGCCTCGGTGGAGGCGTTGCCCGCGGGAATCTCCTGCAGCAGGCGGATCGCTTCCGCTTCATTTCCGCTGGCGAGGGCGTTGCCGGCGCTGGCAAGCCGGGTGTCGGGAGGGTTGCTGGCACCGCTTGCGGCGGCTGCCGCCCCCGGTGAACCGGCACCCGTGGTGGCGGCCCTCTCCAGCATTGCCAGCAGCTCGGTATCGGACAGCGCCCCCGGCGCGACCGGTCGAAGCGTATCCAGCGCCTGGCGCGAGCGTCCTTCGCGGTAGAGTGTGAGTGCCAGCAACTTGCGCACGTCGACATTCTTCTGATCCATGCCCATGGCGTTGCTGAGGTACATTTCCGCCTGGCCGTAGTTGCCTTGCGCGTAGTTGACCGCGCCCATCAGCAGCTGCGCCTGGACGTTGTCCGGCGACATCTTGAGCACCTGCTGAAGCTCGGCAATCGCGGCGTCCAGATCTCCCTGCCGGTACAGCACCATGGCGTGCAGATAGTGCGGATACGGTTGCTGCGGCGACATTTTTTCTAGCGTCTGGATGCTGGCCAGCGCCTTGTCGAACTGCTTCTGCTGTGCCTGTGCGCTGGCCAGCCGGGTCAGTGCGTAGAAGCGCTCTTGCGGCAACCAGTCAGGGTTCTTGAGGCCCATCACCTTCTGGTAGTCCGCTTCGGCGCCGGCGAAATCGGCGCTGCCGAATGCCAGGTCGCCCTTCGCGACCCAGGCCTGCGGATTGTCCGGCGCGGCGGCCAATGCCTGTTGCAGGTACTTGCCGGCGGAAGCCGGATCGTTGGCGGTGGCTGCCAGCTGAGCCAGTCCCACCAGCGCGCCCAGGTTCTCCGGGTCTGCCGACAACGCGGCCAGGTACGTTTGCCGGGCCTGGTCGAACTGCCTGAGTGCGCGATAGGCGTCGCCTCGCAGCGCGGCGACGCGTGCCTTGATCTTGGACTGGTAGGGCTGGTCGGAGGGCAGGGTGGCGAGCAGCTTGTCGTACTGCTGCGTCACCAGCAACGCGCGTCCCATGGGTACCGCCCAACGTTCTGCCGGCACCTTGTTCGCCTTGGCGTTTTGCAGTTCGCTCAGGGTGTCCGCCGGATTGCCCAGCATCAGCGAAGCTTGCCCGAGCAGCAGCCAGGCCTCGCCGTTCTTGTTGTCGCGTTGCAGGACCTTTTTGGCCTCGATGTAGGCCGCGCGATACTCCCCCTTGGCCTGGTATCTGATACCGGCATCGACGCTGCCCTGCCTGCTGGCGAGGCCGCAGCCGCTCAGTGACAAGGCGGCGCACAGCAACGCCAAGCCATGACGAACGATCCGCGTGTTCAGCCTGATCAAGCGCATATCTTTACCCCCAGTTCGCCGCGCGCCACGCGCGGGTCAATCTGCTTCGGTAGGTTTCTTCAAGCCGTGCTTGTCCAGAAGGTCATAGAGCGTCGGGCGGCTGATCCCGAGCAGACCCGCGACATGCGAGAGATTGCCGCCAGCCCGGGTCAGGGCCAGTTGGATCGCATGTTTTTCAGCGTCGTTACGTACTTTGCGCAAATCCGGAATATCGCTGCCGGCCGCACCGAGATGCAGCTCCTTCAGTTCGATCTGCTTCCCATCCGCCATGATGACTGCGCTGTTGACGACGTTCTCCAGTTCACGCACATTGCCGCGCCACGGACACGCCTCGATCGCCTTGAGCGCCTTCGCAGTGAAACCATGGACCGCGCGGCCGTGGCGGCTGGCCGCCTGTTCGAGAAAATGCCGCGCCAGCGGCGCTATGTCGCCGGCGCGTTCACGCAGCGGCGGAAGCCGAATGGTCACTTCGCTGACGCGGTAGAACAAATCCTCGCGGAACCGCCCTGCACCGATCAGCGCCGGCAGGTCCTGGTGCGTCGCGCAGATGATGCGCACGTCCACCGGAATCGGTTCGCGCCCACCGATGCGTTCGACCACCCGCTCCTCGAGAAACCGCAGCAGCTTGGCCTGCAGCGCAAATGGCATGTCGCCGATCTCGTCGAGCAGCAGGGTGCCGTTCACTGCCAGTTCGATCTTGCCCTTGGTCTGCTTGTGCGCACCGGTGTAGGCGCCTTTCTCGTGGCCAAACAGCTCGGCTTCCAGCAGGGTTTCAGGAATGGCAGCGCAGTTGATCGCCACGAACGGCCCGTCGCGCCGCGTGCTCAGGCGGTGCACCGCGCGCGCGAACACTTCCTTGCCGGTGCCGGTCTCGCCGAGCAGCAGGACGGTGGCGTTGGAAGGACTGACCTTCTCTATCAGCCGGAAGGCATCGAGCATGGCCTCGCTGCTGCCGATGATGCCTTCGAGCGTCGTGGTCGACTGGTTTCTGAGCTTGCGGTTCTCGGCCTCCAGTTCATGCACCCGGAAGGCGCGATCCACGATCAGGCGCAGGACTTCCAGCTCCAGTGGCTTGGAGCAGAAGTCGTAGGCGCCGCAGCCGATGGACTTGACCGCGTTGTCGCGGTCGCCGTTGCCGGTGACCACGACGATCTTGGTATGCGGCGCTTCCTGCAGGATTCCCGCGACGGTGGCGAAGCCCTCGGCGGTGCCGGTGGCGTCAGGGGGCAAGCCCAGGTCCTGCAGCACCACCGCCGGCTCATGGCGGCGCAGCAGGGCGAGCGCGGTCGGCCGGTCACCGGCCATGACCACGTCGTAATCCTCGAAGCTCCAGCGCAGCTGACGCTGCAGGCCGGCATCGTCCTCGACGATCAACAGGCAGCGCTGCTTCTGGTTCATGGCGCGGTCTGCGCTTGCCCAGCCGCCATGGCGGCCCCGGCGGGCTCGGCCAGCGGCAACTGGATGGTGAATACGCTGCCCTGGCCCGGGGTGCTGTTCACGCGCATCGTCCCGCCCAGCGAATGCACGTATGCGCGAGCCTGATAGGCGCCGATGCCCATGCCCTTGCTGGCCTTGGTGGTGAAGAATGGCTTGAATAACCGGTTGCGGATGAAATCCTCGTCCATGCCTGCTCCGTCATCCTCGATTTCAATGGTGGCAAGGCCGGGCTCGTGCCTGACTCTCAGCAGGACGTGACCGTGGGACTGCGCTGCATCCTGGGCGTTGCGGATCACGTGCCCGAGCACGGTGGCCAGCTGTTCGGTATCGGTCTGCACCCACAGGTCGTCCGTCACCGGCCGGTATTCCGGCCGTGGCGACTGCGCGCGGCACTCGTCGAGCGCCTTGTCGAGCACCGTCGCCAGTGCCACGCGACCGTGTCTGGCTGGCGCCACGTCGCCGCGCAACTGCTCGAGCAGGCGCGAGATGCGCTGCACTGAATTGGCCACCGTCGCGAGCATGTCGCCCACGAACGCCGGGTTGTGCTTGTGGCGCTCGGCGTTCTGCAGCAGCAGCGATTGCTGGGCCGCGAGGTTCTTGAGGTCGTGCATCAGGAACGCGGTGAGCCGGTTGAAGCCTTCGAACTGGCGCGCCTCGGCGAGGCGCCGGGCATCGGCTGCCTGCGCCAGGATGCCGGCCACCTGACTGCCGGCGGCGCGGAGCAGATCGATGTCTTCCCAATCGAACGCGCGACGCGCGCGCGCGCGCGCCAGCACCACGAAACCGACCAGCCGGTCTTCCAGTACCAGCGGCACCAGCAGCCAGGCGCGCGGCAAGCCGGTCAGTTCGGCCGGCGCCCGCAGTTGTTCGTCGCCCAGCGGCGGCGGTTCGTCCAGGTCATAGATCCACCGGCGCGTTCGCATGAGTCCGAACGCCGGCAGGCTGGCCGGAAGCTTCAGGCCGGCTGGCGTCGGCATGTTCCAGCGCGCTTCCGGTACGAAGTCATCGGCATCGTCGCGCATGAACAGCGTGCCGGCCGGGCTGTCCATGATCTGCGCGATGGCGTGGACCGCGCGCTGCGGCAATTCCGTGTCGCCAGCGGACAGCGTCGCGGTCAGACGCAGCCATTCCTCGCGATAGTCGTGGCGGAAACTGAAGAAGTTCTTGTGCAGGAACACCCGCAGGCGCGAGCGCGCCTGACCGGAAAATGCGATCAGCAGCACCAGCAGCAGCGCGAAGCAGACCAGCGTGATTTCCGCCACCCGGCCCCAGTCGCCGCCGTACAGGCGCACGTAGTAACCACCGATCGCCGTGCCGATGATGTAAATCGCGACCACCAGCAGGCTGGTGGAATAGAACACCGCGCGCCGCGACACGCCCACATCCAGCGACCACTGCGGGTTGCGCGCCGCCGCCACCAGCAGCAGCGGCACCAGCAGGGCGTCGATGAAGCCGCGTGCCGCCCATGCGCTGACGTTGAACTGCCGGTAGAGCACCGCGTAGGAGTACAGGAAGATGTCGTAGGCGAACAGCAGGCCGAGCGCGATCACCAGAAACTTGAGCGCCCAGCGTTGTTGCGGTTGCACGTTGCGGTAGATCTGTTCGAGCAGCATCACGCCACTGAGGGCGAGCACCAGCACACCGACCAGCGGCACGTTGGCGCTGAACGGTAGGCCGGTCGCCTGCGGCAGACCCGTCACCGGCCACAGGCAGTAGAGCGCGAGCACGATCCAGAGTGCGTGCGCAACAACGCGCAGATCGCGCAGCAGGCCGGATATCGGCCACGCGCTGAACAGGGCACTCACGAAAACGATCCAGGCGCCGTAACGCAGAACCTCGGCCAGCAGCATCCAGTTGGCCGCCACCGTCCGCTGCCACTCGGCGTAAGCCAGAAACGCGCCCCACAGGGCCGAGGCCATCGCGGCCAGGATCAGCAAGGCACCGGTGCGCTGACCGCGCCAACCGATGCCCAGCAACGCCGCACCGGCGAGGAACGCGGCGGCGGCGGTCAGGTAACTGGTGATGATGATGACGTGCATACCTGGACGATCCCCGGTGCGCCACGCAGTTGTCTGCGCTCAACCTGGCATGTGCCTGCGGCCGGGTTCAGGCACTGCCCAGCGTACGCTGATTGGCGGCTGCGGGAACCGTCGTTGCTTCGGCAACGCGAGGCGGCACGCTCAGCAGACGCTGGCGGATGTCGGCCGCCACGCGTGCCGCGGTATGTCCGTCCCAGAGTTGGGGCCTGCGTCCATGCGGCCAGCGGCCGGCGAGAATCTCGTCCACTGCCGGCACCAGCTCGGCGGCAGTCACCAACCGGTTGGTGCCCTCCGTGATCGTGATCGGCCGCTCGGTCGTGGTGCGCAAGGTGAGGCAAGGGATGCCGAGATAGGTGGTTTCCTCCTGGATGCCACCCGAATCCGTGATGGTCAGGCGCGCACCGCACACCAGGTTCATGAAGTCGACGTAACCAAGCGGCTCGATGACTTGCAGGTTGGGCGCCTCGGCCAGTTTCGGCCACAGGCCGAAGGCTTGCAGATTCTTGCGGGTGCGCGGATGCACCGGAAACACCAGCGGCAGTCTGACCGCTATGCGGGTCAGCTGATCGACCAGCGCCGTGAGCGGCCCGGCTGCGTCCACGTTGGAGGGCCGGTGCAGGGTCACCACCGCGTAGGCGCGATTCTCCAGCCCGAGCCGGCGCCGCTCGCCGCCGGCATCGATGCGTTCGCGCATGAGTTCGTAGGAATCGATCATGATGTTGCCCACGCGGGTGATCTTTTCCGGCGGCACGCCTTCGGCGGCGAGGTGCTCGTCCGCGTCCGGCGACGGCGTCCACAGGATGTCCGCCAGCGTGTCGGTCACCAGACGGTTGATCTCCTCGGGCATCCGGCGGTCGCCGCTGCGCAAGCCGGCTTCCAGATGCGCGACCGTGATGTGCAGCTTCGCGCCGACCAGCGCGCAGGCCATGGTTGAATTGACATCCCCGACCACCACGACCAGGTCCGGTCGATCCGCGGCGCAGGCCGCTTCGTAGGCAAGCATCACGTCGGCGGTTTGCTTCGCGTGGCTGCCGCTGCCTACGCCCAGGTGCAGATCCGGCGGCGGCAACTTCAGGTCACGGAAGAACGCCTCCGACATGTTCTGGTCGTAATGCTGGCCGGTGTGCACCAGCCGCAGGCGGCACCACGGCTGTCCATGCAGCACGTGAAACAGCGGCGCGACCTTCATGAAGTTGGGTCGCGCGGCCGCGATCAAGTCGATCCTGATCCGCTGCATGACGGGCACCCCTCGGTTCCATGGCGGGTTGAGTGTAGGACGTTGCCGGCATTCCGGCGTGGTCCGGCGGAAGTCTCGCGCTGTCATTGCAGGATCTTGCCGGCTCGCGGACCGGCAATGGTTTGAGGCGGGCAAGCGTCACGAGTGCGGCGAAGCACGCAAGCCGGGCGAGAGGAGCTGCCGCTGCAACTCCGGATCCGGCGACAGGTAGACGCAGCCCAGGTGTCCATGCGTGCCGCTCAGTGGCGCATGAAACGGCGACGCGCCATGGACAGGATGAGTCGTTGCAGCGGGTTGTTGTTGCCCCCGGGCCGCCACGTGCGTGCGAGCTTGTTGCGGTAGGCATCGAAGTGCAGGCCGTGAGGCGCCGCGAGCACCTTGCCCCTGCCAAGCAGGATCTTCAACGCCTGGGTACCGGCGATCCCGGCGCAGATTTCACATGCCATGGGCGTCGATGGTCCCCGGTGGTTGACCAGGTCCACCGCCGAGGAGTCGACCAGATAGCCTTGATGCAGCACGGCGGGCGCCAGACCCACCATGAAGCGCAGCAACTGTTCGTCGGTCGTTCTACCTTCCAGCCGGAAGTACTCCTCAAAGGTCATGTGACCCGGCAGGAACGCCAGTACCGCCGCACCCATGCCCAGCGGTGCCGCGGTAACCGCCGGAATACCGTGCTTGGCGCACAAGGCAAACAGCCGGGCGCGGATATCGAGTACGAAAAAGTCCAGCCCATCGACGTACAGATCCACTCCCGAGAGGAACTGCTCCATGTTGTCGACGGTGACCCCGATGGGGAACTTGTTGATGTCCAGCTCCGGATTGATATCCCGCGCCATCCGGGACACCACGTCGACCTTGGGCTGGCCAATGGTCGATTGGAATGCCCCGGCCTGCCGGTTGAGATTTTCCGTGCCGAAGCGGTCGAGATCCGCCAGGTTGAACGACTGGATGCCGAGTCGGGTCAGAGTCAACAGATGGCTGCCACCAACACCGCCAAGTCCGGCGATCGCCACGCGCATGGAGCGAAGCCTCGCCTGCTCGGTCGTGGTTATCCAGCCGATCGTCCGGCTGAATGCCGTGGCGTAGTCGAACGGCTCAGTCGTGTCCGATGCATCAGACATCATGGGACATCTACCCTCGGCATTACTGCGCAAAGCCGTTGCCCGGCCGGTACGGCGAGCCCGCCAACATTCAACGCAGACATACAGTTGATGGCGCCGCTTCGGGAAGCAGCGCCATCAACCGTCAAACCGCACGCATCACGAGGTTCCTGCTCTATGCGTGCCCGTCAGCTTCCTTTGCCGCGCCGCCGTACTAGCAAGCCCAGAAAGGCCAAGCCAAGGCCCAGCAGACCCATTTCGCCCGGCTCGGGCACCGTTCTGCCGATCAATGTGGCCGTTCCCGTAATCGGGTAGTGGCAGATGTTGGCCGGATTCGGTGAGATACCCGTGCACGTCCTGACTGCGCTGAACAGGAACTCCGAATTGAGCGTGAAGTCCGCGAATCCACCCAACCCGTCGGCTTGCGTGTGGGTCTGGAAGAAGGACGCCGCGGGACCTCCGGTCGCGTCCAGGAAACCAAGTCCGTTGGATCCAGTCAAGGGATGGGTAACCGTGCCAACGACCGTGGAGAAAAGCTGCGCGGTGCCCGCAAACCCAAGCACCGAGCCCGTATGGCCGGACAAGGTGAGCCACGGCGTACCGACCCCGGCTGTCGTCGGATTCAGCACATTGAAGCTGCTGGTGTTGTCGACGAAAAAGCTGATCGACCCAGGACTGAACTCAACCTGGTTGCCGGTAATCTTCGACACCGTGTACTGGAAGGTGAAGTTGAGGTCGCAACCCGGACAAAAGCTATCCGCCGCAATACTCGACCCAAAGTCGGTAATCCCGTTGAACGAGGAAATCAACCCGTAGCCGGTCAGTACGTTGCCGACGCCCGAAATGCTCGATTCGCGGAAGTTGACTGCCTGGATGGTCAGGTCCAGCGGATTGCTGGGATCCCACACGACACCGCCCACGTTGGTGGGAGTTGCAAACGTCGATCCGCTCCATGCACCCAGCGCCAGCGCGCATGCGAGTGCGATTCCGATGCTTTTCTTTTTCATCATGATTTTTCCTCCACTGAGAACCAGTCCGGGTAATCGCAGTGGCCGTGGCGCCCGATTGACGTTGCCCTGCGAACTCCTGAAAGCAACGGGCATGCCATGAATACAACATAATGGTTTATATGGTATTTTTTATGCAGAGCTGGCAAGTTCGCTCGATATTTGTAAGACATTCCGGCACCATGTCGCACCGGCCATGCGGGGGAGCTGCTGCTTCACCAGATGCCCCGCCGTAGTGTCGCCGCTGGCTGCCTCACGGGCATGGATCCAACTTGTTGAATGGAAATATGTTTCTACGGCAAGCCGCGTCTGAGCCGCCGGCAGCCGAAGCAGCTTTCCGCCTATCCCGCCGAGTGGGTTGCGCGACCCGATATGGATGTAATGAGCTGTTTTAGCTGCAGTTTGTCTGGCGACGCTGGCAGCAATCCACGTTTGTAAAGGATTTCGACACGCGGTGGAAATCGCATCGCCTCGCCGCGTGCAACCGCAAGGGCAACGGAAGGCGCAGCTGACATGCTGCTGTTTCGACGTTCCATCGCCAGCGCCCTGCGTGGGAGGGGCGAAAAACCAGGGGCGCGCAATGCCTGAGGGCCGTCGCATACAGGCGGAGGTCGCGCCTGACCAGGCTATTGGTGGAAGGCACCAAAACTTTCGAGCGCTCGTCGCCCGCTGCGACCGCGCGGTGCGGACCGTACGTGGCCAAGCCGCAAGAACACGAGCCCGTACCCCGGCGCGCACAGGTCGTGCAGGGCCGCGCCCAGACGCGAGAGCGGTCGCTGAAAGGCCGGTTCGACGGCTACGAACCCCAGGCCGAGAACCCCTGCCGCCGCATACGGCTGGACCGACAACCCGTCGAGGGTGGCCTGAAGCCACACGCGCTGCAGGGCGCGGCCACCTGCGAGTACGTCGGATCGGGTCGTGGACGGAATGACGAGCAGGCAGAGACCGGGCGACAACCGGATCGGCAACCAGGCCGAGCGCCACCCCAGAACCGACGCCGCGCCCAGCCGGTTGAACATGCTCATCATCGCGGGACGGCGCAGCATCTGGAAGACCGGGCGCAGCGGCGGCTCCACGGCCAGCGTCGCCGGGGCCAGGCCTTCCTCGCAGGCGGAGTGCCAGCCGACGGCGAAGCGGATACTCGAAAACAGTTCTGCGTGCAGCGTCGGGCTGCTGAAACGCAGCGTTTCGGCCTGCCTGATGACATCCAGTGCCGCATTTCTCTCACGCGGTGTCTGTGGCCACCAAAGCCGCTGCCCAGGAATCAGCTGGGCCTGCGCATTCAGGTGCGCTTGCGCATCGGCGGTGATCGGGCCGCTCCAGGGAAAACGGCGGTCGGTGTGACGCTGCGCGATGGCACCAGCCAGCGGCTCGTGGGGAGGCTGCTCGGGATCGTGGCGCCAACGGATGCGGGCGACCCACAGCTCGTCGTCGGGCTGCGGGAAGGGCTGCAGGTCCGCCGTATAACCGAGCGACCGCGCGTGGACGATCATGTTTTCCAGGCACGCGCCGGCGGCCAGGTCGCTGAGGACATATCGGGTATCGGATCCGTGGCCGCTGCGGCTGGCGTCGATCCGAAGGTCCAGGTCGTCGCCGCGCCACGCGAAACGCCACGGCTGCGAGTTGTCCGCCGAGGGTGCGGCAATGCCTGCGCACAGAATGCCTTCTTTCGTATGCCGATCCACGGTCCGCATCCGTCCGATATGACAACTGCTTCCGGCCGATCACGGTTACCTTGCGTACCCGGCAATCAGCTCGCCCACATGAGCACTATACGCAGGGGTAGCGGCGTGCACCAAGATGCGTCTTCCAGGCGAGACCGCCGTGATCGACGTCGGCGCATGCGTGGCCACCTGTCGGACCAACACCATCGTGGCAACGCTCGCGTGCCGCATGCCGATGTTCGGCTGCCGACGTGCAGCGCGAAGCGGGACACGATCGGGTTCCTGAGGGTCTTCGCGTATGGCGACGCTGTTCACACTATCATCGTATACGGGGTCGTACAATCGAGCACGACGCGAGGCCTTTTGCACTTGAATGGCCACGCCTTGTCAAACCACGTTGCATTGGTCGCGTGGCGAAGACACATCCATTGCAGCACCGATACCCGTCTTGGATGACGTCGACAGACACGGGGGCGACTCCGCGTTGTCAAGGGGGCAGTATGCCTTGAAATAACGCGTCCCTGACCGGCGACTGAAGCATGAATTTAATCAAATCGGTAGAAATACCCGAGACAGTCGTCGACATTACGGCGCGCCTCAATCGTTCGGCGCTGCGCGCCAGTGAGCAGCCCTGTTTCTGCGCGACCAGCCTTGAGCAGGTGGAATCGGCCTGGCGGCTGGTGTACGAGCGCTATTCGCAAATGGGGCTGATTGACGAAAACCCGTTTGGCATGCATGCCGTCCCCTCTGCCGTGGGAAAGCATACGTGTGTGATATGGGGAGCAGAGGGACAGGAAGTCGGCTACACGATGTCACTGTTCCGCGACAACCCCATGGGACTCGCGCTGGACAGCGTATACGCGGGACCTCTGGACGAACTGCGGCGAAAGGGCCGTCGCCTGCTTGAGGTGGGGATGCTGGCGGATCGCCGCCGGGGCGCGTCGCGTGGCGTCGGGGTTCTGTTCGGTATGATGCGCTGGGCTGTCCACCATGCATTGCATGCCGGCTTGACCGATATCGTCATCGGGGTGCATCCGCGGCATGTCCAGTTCTATGTACGTTGTTACGGCTTCGAGCAATTCGCGACGCCGACAAGTTACCCCATGGTGCGAAACAATCCGGTGGTGCCCTTGCGCCTTCGTCTGCTTGAGGGGCTGGCGAAAGACGAGTTGCCACGAGGGCTCGCTGATGCGCGTGACAACCCGCTGCCCGCCAGCAAATTCTCGCATCGCTTCGGGTTCGAGCCCGAGCAACTGCGAGGCTCCCTGATCGCGGGCTTTTTGAAAGCCAGCTATGGCGTTGATCCGTGCCGGATGGCCGGTTCGGAGCTTGCCTGGTCAGCCTAGGCTTGGTGACAGTCTCTGCCGGGTCGAACGTGCAAGGCGTCGAGCAGCTCGAACGTCGGCATCGCCAGGGCACTCAGCAGATGCATGGCATGGCCATGAGCCATCAACCCGTCACATCCTTCCAATAGGGCGCAAGCTCGCTGAGCAGGCGCAGCGAATCGTTGGTCGCCGCTGCAGCACCGGCCTGGCGTCACCCTCCATGCAGGACTACGCCGGGCTGCGGTGATCGCGGGCGTCCTGAACCTGCGTCCCTCTTGGTCTGCCAACGTACGCGATCTCTGGCGACGGCGCGGATCAATCTTTGAAACGGTTCGTCCGCAGTCCTGCGGCAACGCGAAAAAACGCCCCGCGCCTTGGTCGGCGCTCGAGCCTCGGTGGTCTGTCCTGTAATCCCTGTTCGCCCCGGGGCTGCGTCGCCGGTGGCGAAACTGTCGGAAGAATTTACAAAATTGCAGCGTTTGTTGGCTGGAAACAAGCACGAATTCAATCAAACCAGCGGCTTATGGGCTTGGCCTGGAATGTGCTTCTAAAACTGTCTGTGGGAGTGTGCTTGCCGGTAACGATGGATACCCGGGGTTCAAAGGTCCAGGGCTGCCTGGCGACGGACGGCGACAAGTCTCGACGGAGGTCAAACACCATGAAAAGGATCCTGGTTCTGACTGGCATTGCTCTGGCCGCACTGACCGTGCTGCCCTTGCAGGTCGCCGCGACCCCGATCTCAGCCAGTATCAATCTGAATACCGTTTTTGCCGGCAACACGCCGGATGGCAGCAGTGCGCCCTGGCTCACTGCCGAGTTCACATCTTCCGTGGGTTCGGGCACGGGAACGCTGGTGCTGACCTCCCACTTGACCGGGCCGGATTTTGTACAGGGGTTGAGCAGCAAGAAATCCACGGTCGGCTGGGCCTTCTATCTCGATCAGGTGCTCTCTTCCTCCGGGATCACATGCGCCGCAGGTGCTTGCGCGAGCAACGGCACGCTATACAACGCGAGCGGTTTCAATACCGGCTCAGTGCCGGGCATGTTCAACCTTGCGTTCGGCTGGTCGTCCGGCAGCCAGTTCATGGCCGGCAATTCAGCGACCTATGATCTGACGTTCTCGCACCTGCTGACCGGGAATCCGTTTGTGGAGAACGGTAACCGCTGGTCATCGGTGGCACACGTGCAGGGCGTCGTCGGCGGCTGCAGCGGCTGGATCGTGTCGGGGGACGGAGTCGGCGCCAGCGGCAGCGGGCCGTGCGTCGACCCTCCGCCCGTGTCGGTACCGGAGCCGGGTGAACTGGGCATGTTCAGCCTCGGTCTGCTGCTTGCCGGGCTGTTCCTGCGGATGAAATACGTGCAGCTTCGAAAAACCCGCTGAGAAAGTGGGCTTGAACGCTGTCGTAAATGGTGGCCGGGGACGGAATCGAACCGCCGACACGGGGATTTTCAATCCCCTGCTCTACCAACTGAGCTACCCGGCCGGGAAGCTGGCGATCAGGGCAGCTGCGATGGCTTGCCGATGATGCGTGGAGCCGCGCATTAGACCGAATGCGCGGCTTTTCGTCAAGACTCCAGGTTGGGTGGAGTGAAGCCGGCGGCATGGTCGAAGTCGCCGCCAAACAGGAATTTCTCCATCTGCTCGCCGAGGTATTTGCGCGCCTTCGGGTCGAGCGGGTTGAGCCGGTATTCGTTGATCAGAGTGGTCTGATGGGCCAGCCATTGCTGCCAGGCACGCTTGGAAATCTCGGCGTAGATGCGCTGGCCGAGCGGGCCGGGCCAAGGGGCGAAGTCCAGGCCTTCGGCGTCGATGCCGAGCTTGGTGCAGTGAATGGTACGGCTCATGGGGTTTCCTCGGGGCTTTGCGGGTATCGGTAGGAGATTCTATGTTGTTAGTCAAGCCATCTGATGCGCCTTGGCGCGGTAGTTGGACTGGTTTTTGAGCAGCGCGAAGGCGATACGTGCGAGTTTG